>JAUNSE010000524.1 GCA_030539415.1 Desulfovibrionaceae bacterium | reverse complement strand
CAGGATGCCGCAGACCACGGACTGATTGGTGTTGTAGATCTTGCCGGGACTCGGGGGCATGCCCGAGAGCAGCAGCTCGCTGCCTGTCGAGAGCACCGCCACCCTGGGGCGGGCGAAGACCGGCACGTTGGTGGTGCCTATGCTGGCCAGGCGCCCCATGTGCACGGGCAGAAGGCGCGTGCCGCGCCGAAGCAGCAGATCGCCGCTTTTCGCGTCGATGTCGGGACTGCCTATGGCCTGGCCGGCCGCGGCCGGACCGGTAAAGATCGCGCGGCCCTCCTCCTCGCCGGCATGCTCGAAGCCCACGACGGCATCGGCGCTCTGCGGCAGCGGGGCGCCGGCCATGATGCGCACGCACTGTCCGGCGGCGATGTCCGGCACGGGCCAGGTGCCGGCCGGCACGCTGGCGATGACCTCGAGCGCCGCGGGGGAGGCTTCGGAGGCGGCGGCAAGGTCCGCGCTGCGCACGGCGTATCCGTCCAGGCGCGAGCGGCGGAAGCCGGGCACGGAGAAGGAGGCGTAGAAATCCTGAGCCAGCACGCGGCGGGCGACGCGGTTCAGGGGATAGGTGTGAATGGCGGGAGCCGGGACGGGAAGGTCGGCCACGATCTGCATGGCCTCGCGTATGCTGCCGGCGATGGGGAAGGTGTTCGCGTTGGGCATGGGGCTCCTTTGCTTGTCTCTTGTCATGCGCTTGCCGGCGCGGCGGAGCGCTTCCCGCTCCGCTGCGCCATTCCTGAATGTGCTTCAGGAACGCCGCCCTGTCAATGCCGCCGCGAGGCGCCCGGAAAACGCGGAAGGGGCCGCCCGAAGGCGGCCCCCGAAAGTCTGCCGGAGCTTTCCGCATCGGTCGTCAGACGAGATCGCTCGTCTCGGCCGCGGCGCGCACGAAGGCCGCGAAGAGCCTGCGGCTCGCCTCGTCGGTGCGCCAGGAGAATTCCGGATGCCACTGCACGGCCCAGACAAAGTGCGCCTCCGGCAGGCGCACCGCCTCGACAAGGCCGTCCTCGGAAACGGCCATGACCTCGAGATGCGGGGCCAGATCCTTCACGGCCTGATGGTGATAGCTGTTCACGGCAAGCTCGTCCGCGCCGAGCAGGTCGTGCAGCGGCGAGCCGGCCGCGATCCCAACCCTGTGCGCCGCGCGGTCGTAGGGCGGCTGCATGTGATGCTCCACGGCAGAGGGGCGCTGCGAGGGCAGATCCTGCCAGAGGGTGCCGCCCAGAGCGGCGTTGACAAACTGTATGCCGCGGCAGATGCCGAAGGCGGCCATGTCCCGCTCGAGGACCAGATCGAGCAGGATTTTCTCCATGGCGTCGCGCTCGGGCGAGCAGGCGGCGCAGGCGGGCAGAACATCCTCTCCGTAGAGCGACGGCGAGACATCGTGCCCGCCGGTGAAGAGCACTCCGTCCAGCCCGTAGGCGAGCTGGTCCAGCGCCTCCCTGTCGGAGGTGAGCGGAAGCATGAGCGGAATGCCTCCGGCCTGCGCGATGCCGGTCATGTAGCCGGGGAGCATCCACCAGCTCTCCTTCGCCTCGTCAACCAGCGGCACGACGCCAATCAGCGGTTTGTTCATAACAGGACCCCTGTACCGCGAAAAAACAGTTCGCGGGAAAAGAAGAAGGGCTGGGCTGCGGAACAGGCCGCCCGGCCCGGGAAAGGGAAAGCCGCGGCTTTTTGGGGGACGGGCCGCGGAAGGTGCGCGCGTCAGCGGGTCCCGGCGGGACCGGCGGGGGAGAGCGCGAAAAGGGTGAGCCGCTTGGTGTGCGGAAGGTAGAGTCCGTCCGCCCGCTGCTCGAGGCGCCTCTCGAGGCAGGCGTCGATCTCGGCCGGCGCCAGGGGGGCAGCCGAGTAGTGGCGGATGAAGGCGCGGGCCTCGTCGGGGCGCATGGCGGTGCCGAAGAACTGGTTGAT
>JAUNSE010000041.1:9224-10567 GCA_030539415.1 Desulfovibrionaceae bacterium | reverse complement strand
AAGATCGCAATGGGGTCCACCATGGCTGCGGGGATTTTTTTCAAAATGTCAGGCGTGATGTTGGGGTGTTTGCCTCCAAAAACATGCGGCGACGCATAAAGCCCTCCTTGAGCCACCGCCTTGCCCAGAGCAGTCTTTGGATCCACCACAAGCTGTAAAACTAGAGGAGCCTGCCCAAGCATCTTGACTTGTTGGGATGGCGGTTTCCCGACTGCCACGATCCTGTCCACCTCAGCGCCAAAATTCTGAACATCCCGTTCAAGGCTTGCATGCGCCTCGTCACTCATCGGCGTCTGCTCGTACCGAGCCGCCTGGTTGAGCACCTGGGTATCCACCTCCGCCCCTTGGCCGCTCACAACAGAGCGCCCTTTCAGCAGCCTGTCGGCACGAATGCCGTAGGCCTGCTCAAAGGCGCAGGCAGAGAGAACCTGCAGGAGAGCGAAGGCTCTGGCCGCCTGCATGCCCGCCAGGGGCGTCATCTCCCACTCAAGACGATGATACTCGCGGAGGACGGCATCGGCGGCACACTCTTCCGGCACGCGGATGGCGCCGCAGTTTCCGGCATCCCCGGACGCGCGCGCCGCACCAGCCTCCCCGGCGGACTTCGGCTCCGTCCTGCTGCCGCCGTTCATGTGCCAACCGGCAGACTGGCTGCGGGGAGAACCCGGGATTCTGTTTTCTCTGTTGTCCATGCATGTCCTTTCCGGGGGGGGCCGGTCGGAGAGGCCGGCCCTGCCCCGGAGCTTGTGTCGTTAGCGGGCGGATTCGCTGTCGGTTTGCCTGCCGGTGCCGACAGCGCGATGCCGACTTTCGTCCTCCTCCTGAGCCCGCAGCCGCGCCTCGCTGATTTCCCGCATCACGGCAAGGATAAAACGGGCCCTCTGCACAGCCTGCACCGCCTGGGCATGCTGTTCCCGCCGCATGGCCTGCGCGCGTTCCTGAATGGCCCGAATCAGGGCGGCCTCCCAGCGCTCGCCATCAAGGCTTTCGACCGTGTGACAGTTCATCCCGAGATGGCAGCGGGCACGGACAGCGGTTGAACATCGCCTCTAGAGGCCCGCCTCCCCGTGATCCAGAAGCGTTGTTGTCTGCATTTCGAGCCATTCCTGGGCCGACATGCCGCATTCCCCGGCCGCGGCCTCAATAAACCGGGCATATTCCTGGTCAAAGCCCAGGAAGATGCCGCACAGAGCGTCCTCTCCGGCCGCTTCGCTGTTCCACCTTCCGCGGGTGCTGCCGGCGGCGCCCCCATGCCTGTCATCTTTATTCCTGGCCATATTGTTTTCCTCCCTGCAGGCCTGACGGCCCGCGGCTGTTTGTGCTCCCGGACGCGGCGTCATTTG
>JAUNSE010000041.1:0-9214 GCA_030539415.1 Desulfovibrionaceae bacterium | reverse complement strand
GTGTCAGATGTGCAGTCAGTGTTCATCGGGCATTCCGGCCCGCCGCCGTCCGCAGACGGACAGCGGGGGCGCGGGCGCCGCGTCCGGCCGGCCTGAGCCCGACGGCCCGGATGGATCCCGGGACGGTTCAGGCCGGCCTGCTGTCATCAGATGGCCACCTGGCCGTTTCTGATGAGCTCCCTGATCATCTCCGCAAGCCAGGCCGAGGCGCTGCCGCCCCGGGCCGCGATGCGCAGAAGCTCCATGTATTTCGACTCAAGGCGCACGAACCACCTGCGGCCCTTTCGCGCAGCGCCGCGCATGCGCCCCCTGCCTCCGTCACTGCATCTGTTCATGTCCATGTGATCCTCCTTCAGAAGCTCGTTTTGCCGGTGTATATCAGTTCGAGAAGCTTGTTTCTGAGCAGGGCCTGGGGTGCCATGCCCGCCCTGCCGGCGTGGGCCTGCAGCACCGCCGTGTCGGCCGCGTCGAGATACATTGAAAGCGAAGCCGAGACGCCCTTTCCGCGGACCGGCACCGGAAAGCCCTGGCGCTTTCTGGCATTGGCGATGGTGCGGGGCGTGCAGCCGTACTTTTCGGCCAGCTCGCCGTGGGGGCGTTCCCTGTCTTCGTCGGTGAGAATGACGCGTGGCTTGCGCATGATGACAAAATCCTTGCCGGCACCGCGGCCGGCGGTTCTTCGGGCGTGAGCCCTGCAGCTTCGGAGCATTGGCGGCATGCGCCCTGTGCCGAAGCGCGGTATGGATATCGAAGCGCCCCCTCCCCGCCCGGAGGGCCGGGGAAGGGTGTGCCGGATGCTGCTTCTAGAGGACGGCCTCGCCCGTGCGCAGCAGTTCCCGCGCCATCTTCTTGATGAGGCGCGCGGCGCTCGTGCCATGCTCTCTGGCCAGCTCTTCCAGCCTCGCCAGATCCCGCGCGGGGAAGTACAGGGAGAAGCAGGACGGCGCCCCCTCGACGCCGGCGGCCGTCCGAAAGAGCTTCTGGCGGTTTCTCGCGTTGTTGATGGTGCGGTGCGAGCAGCCGTACTTTTCGGCCAGCCTCGTGTTGCTCATGTTTCGGTCGGCTTCGGAGAGAGTAATCATGCAGTGCCTCCTGCGGGCCTCGCGGACCCGCTCGTTTCGGGCGTGAGCCCTGCGCCTTCGGAGTATTGACGACATGCGCACTTGTGCCGAAAGGCGGTTGAACATTTTCCCCGCCGAAGGGAGCTGCGGCGGGAGAGATGCCGTCCGCGCGCCGCGGGGGCTGCGGGACGGCAGAAAGCCTTTGTCTGAATTCGGAATGCGATCAGCGGAGACGGACGCTGCCGTGCGCCACAAGATCGGTGATCTTCCGCCTGATCCACGTCGCGGGAGTGTCCTCCCCGGCCTGCGCGGCCAGCATCGCGATGCTGCGCGCGTGCGCCGGGTCGAAAGGAACAAGGAGGAGAAGCGGCGCGCCGTCGGCGTGCAGCCAGGCCCCGCGGCCGGACTCGTCAGCGCCGGCGCGGCTCTTTTCAATGGTCATGTGAGCTCCTGCAGGCCTCCTGGCCCGCATGTTTCGGGTGTCGGTCCCCCTGGGCATGCCGGACGCAGGCCGGCATGCCGAAGGACGCTGTCATTGCCCCCGACAGGGGCGGAACAGCCCTATTGCAGCGTCGCCGCGCCGTTTTTCAGCAGGACCATGGTCTTGCATGGCTCCCAGCCCATGGGGACGTCCCCCACGGCCTGAGCCAGCAGCTGCTCGGCAAGCGGCGTCGCGAAATAGAGAAAGCGGGCTTCGGCGGGCTCTGCCGGCCGGCCTTCGCCGGGCCGATCCGCCTGGCCGCTCTGCAGGGCCATGCGCCGCCTTCTGCGGGCGCGGCCGATGGTGCGGACGGAGCAGCGGTATCTGCGGGCGAGCTCGGCGTTCGTGCGGCCGAGATCCTCGTCTGTCAGCTCGATTCTGTGCATGAGAGTCTCCTCGCAGGACTTCCTGCATTGGCGCTTCGGGGTGTAGGCATCGTGGCTTGTGTGCCTCATGCGCCCGGGATCTCTGTGTGTCGGTCTGTGTGTGAAATCCGGACTCCCTGCCCCGCGCACGGAGGGCGGGAGCATGGGTCAGCGGCCGAGGGTCGCCGTGCCGCTCTCAAGCAGCTCGACAATCTTCTCCCTGACCCAGACCACGGGGTCCTGGCCGGCCAGCCCGCGGATGCGCTCGGCATGCGGAGAGGTGAAATACAGGAAGAAGGACGACGGTGTCTCGCCGGCGCCGCTTTCGCGGGACGCGCCGGTCGGCGTTGCGTTATTCATCTGTGATGTCCTTGCAGATCTTCTGCAGAACTTGCGCGCTGCGGTTTTTTTGACGCATGGCCGTTATGCCGCAGAGCTTTTGCGTGTGGCGGAACGAGTCATCTGGATGCGGGGGCGAACGGTGCGGGACTTTTTGTCCGGACATGGAGTACGGAGGCCGGGTCCCTTTGCTGCACCTGCCGGCCCGCGTCCAGGGACTCGCGCCGTGCCGGGGCTGGTTCGTGAAAAAGGCCTTTCAGAATGGATTCCAGTCTGTTATGGCCTCTCGGAACCAACGGAATCATTTATAGGTGAATCCTTGCCAAATGTCAATAATTTTGCCATTTCTGACCACTTTTTAACTATTTGAAATTACATGATTATTACTTTGGACGAAAAGACGCGTCCTGGACTTGCTCATGCCCCTCTCTTCTCCATTCTATTACTATTCGCATTGTGTGGGAGATATTGAGACTATAAATAGAAAAATCCCTGTTATCATTGTCTGTATAATATATCTATTTTGAAATAGAGCGATGTTCTTCTTGTGGATAATGACATTATCTAGTCGTTCTGTTCAGGATTTTTGCGAGAAAAATATCTATGCATAGAACGACTTAATTTTGTGACAGGTCTTTGCAAGTCAAATCAAAACAGATCATCAATTTTTCAGGCAGAAAGTACTGTAAATAACCCTCTTGCGGGTTGCAATCCACCTTCCGGGTGCTGTTCGCACGAGAGATGTTCCCCATACTGATACCACGGCCATCAGGCCGACTCTCGAAAGTTCAGCACGAACCTGGACGCTCACCGTGCTGATACCACGACCATCAGGCCGACTCTCGCAAGTTCTGCACGAACCTGAGACGTGCCCGGCACTGACAGAAGAACTGACGACGGGCTGAGTATCGAAGACAGACCGCCCGAAGAAACCGGGTGCTACGTCCATATCATTATATATAGGAGCTCCAGCCGCCGCCCCTGCTTGCGGAAGCTTCACCGGATTTCGGACAGCAAGAAAAAGGGCGCCGCCCTGCCCTTCATTGAAGAGCAAGACGGCGCCCGCGATGTCAGCGGCGCGTGCCGGGACTATTTTCTGCCTTTGCCCCTGGCTTTGCCCGTGCCTTTATCCTCATCCGGGTCGGGGATGCGGGAGCAGCCGGGGCCGGACAAGATGGAGGAGCCATCGGGACCGCGTTCCAGATGAATTTTGGTGTTGATATGCTCCTCGAGAGCCTCCACATGGGAGATGATGCCGATAAGGGAGGCCTGCTTGCGGCTGCGCAGGGAGGCCAGCGTCTGGATGGCGTTGTCCAGTGCCTCGGGGTCCAGCGTGCCGAAGCCCTCGTCCAGGAACATCATCTCCAGCGGCTCCCGTGTCTCTTCGAAACTGGACAGGCCAAGAGCAAGGGCAAGGCTCACCTGGAAGGACTCGCCGCCGGAGAGATTCTTGACCGGACGCATGTCGCTGCCCAGGCAGCTGTCCGTCACCATGAGTTCAAGAGCATCGCTCGGATCAAGGGTCAGGGTGTAGCGGCTGTTCAGTATCTTGAGCTCTCTGTTGGCTCGTTCCAGGAGCCTGACCAGGGTCAGTCCCTGGACATAGTTGCGAAATTTCTTGCCGTCGGAAGAGCCGATGCGTTTGCTCAGATTTTCCCATCTGTCGCAGACTCTGCGCTTCTGCTCGGCTATTTCGACAAGCTTGCCGGCTCTATCCCTGTCCTCGCTGTCCCTTTTCAGGGCTTCCCCGACAGCGCCAATCTGTTTCTGCAGTTCCTGAATCTCTTCCTCAAGATTGCTGCAGTCGGCCCGGCACTGCTCGATGTCGCAGACCTCCACCGGCATGGCCTGCAGTTCCCGCAGGACCCTGTCGGCCTCGTCGCGCATGGTCTTTGCGCTGAGCACGGCGTTGGCCGACTCTTGCACGCGGCTGGTCAGCTCGTTAAGACGGGCATCGTCCAGACGGGCCGCGACAACCTCCACAAGCGAGACAAATCCCTGCTCTGCAGTGATGCGCTCCACCTCCTCGCGGCTCGCCCTTTCGTCGCCCCGAGCCTTGTCGATCGCCTTCGCGGCGCTCCCGATGGCCGTCCTGTGGCTGGCAAGGGCGCTGTCCGCCTGCTCGCGCCCCTTTCTCTTCCCCTCCAGAGCATCGGAGGCTTCCTTCTCGGCCGCGTCAAGCTCCTTCTCGACATCGGTGACAGCCCGGCCCTCCAGCACGCCGGCCCTTTCCTCGGCCAGGGCGGCATGCGCGCTCTCGCGCTGCCCGCGCGCAGCCTCGGCGCTGTCCCTCTGCCCGGCCAGCGTTCTGCCCGCGGCCTCGAGGGCTTTTGCCTCGGACTCAAGACCGCTTCTGCGCCCAGCAAGCTTCGCGGCCTTCTCCTCCAGCGCCGTGCGGGCGTTCAGACGTTCCTGCAGCAGATCGAGCGCGTTTTGGGCAAGCGCCTGCTCCCTGGTCAGGCAGGGTGCGGCACCCTGAACGAAGCTCTCGACGGCTTCAACGGCCTCGGCCCTGGCGCGGGCAAGCTCGTCCCTGGCTTTCTCAAGGGCCGCGGCGGCGGAGGCATGCTTCTCCCTCGCCGTGGAGAGCTCGCCCGTGCGCTGCACCAGGAGCTTTTCGGAGTCTGTCCTGTCCTTTTCGGCCTGCTTGTGGTCGGCGTCAAGCTTGCCGGCCTTTTCCTGGCACGCAGTCTGGGCCTCGTGCGCCTTCTTCAGGCGGGGAAGAAGCGCGTCAAGTCGCCCGGCCAGGGCGCGCAGCGCTTCGGCTGTGGGACCGGCATCCGCAAGGGCCGCTTCGGCCTCCGTGAAAACCTCCCGTGCCTCGAGGCACAGCGGGTGGGCGGCTTCGGCAGCCCGTGCGGCCAGGGCCAGCTCTCCGGCAAGGGCCTCACGCTGTGTCCTTTCGGTCTCGTGTCCGGCACTCTCCTTCTTTTGGTCCGTTGCCAGCTCCGTGCTGGCCGAGTTTGCGGAAGCCCGGGCAGCGGCAAGCTCGCTGCTGCATTGTGCGGCTTCCTCCTGGGCATCCGCGAGCTGCTTTTCAACGTCCTTCAGCTTCCTCTCTTCCTCATCGGCATCGGGCAGGGTTCCTTCCTGGCAGTAAGGATGCACCAGAGAGCCGCAGCAGGGGCAGGGCTCGCCATTGCGCAGCAGTTCGCGCTGGTCCTTCATGTTCTTCGCGAGCCGGCTCTCAACGGCAAGCTGGCGCTGGATTTTCTCCAGTTTCTTCAGCCTCTTCACCTCGTCATCGAGCTCTGTCTCCTTCTTTTCGAGTTTTTTGACAGTCTGGCCGAGCTCGATGATGGTTTTGCTGCGCTTGGTGATGTCATCCGCGTGTCCGGCGCAGGCCTTGACCGTGCCGGAATATGTTTTGAGAGAGACCTGCACGTCATTTGTCCTGTCGCGCAGCGTGTTCAGGGCGGGCAGCGTCAGGGCGCCAAGCAGTTCCGCCAGCTCGCGGGCAAAGCCTTCGGCTTTCTCTCCGGCTTTCGTGCAGGCGGCATCGGCGGCCTTGACGTTCTCTTTGGCCTGGCCAAGGCCGGTCCCGGCCTCGGAGAGAGCCTGTTCGGCCTGCTTCTCGTCCCTGCCGGCCTGTTCGGCGCGGGCGCTCTTCGCCGCCATGACCTGATGCCGGAGCCTCAGCATCTGATACTCGCTCTTCAGCCTGCTGTCGCTCTCGGTGCGGGCAAGTTCGGCGCCGGTCTCGGCAATCTCGCGCACGCAGCTGTCCAGGTCCTTGCGAATCTGAACGGCCTTTTCCTCATTGCCGGCGCACAGCTTCGCGCACTCATCGCACGCATCATTGGCCTTTTTGAGCTCATCAAGAGAGGCGGCAAGGCGGCTGTCGAGTTCCCTGGCCCTGTCGATGTCGGGCTTTTTCCCGGCTCTGTCGGCCTCGCGCAGCGCAAGGACCTCCTGGGCGGCCTGCTCGGCAAGGACGGCCGCGGCCGCGGCCTTCTCTCGTTCGGGAAGGTCAGCTTCAAGGCGCCCGTGTTCGGCCCGGGCATGGGCAAGGTTCCTTTCGGCCTGCTCAAGAGCAGCGCGGGGCGCGTCCAGACGGGCGGCGCGCTTGTTTGCGTCCAGAGCGTTGTGCGCGGGGGCAAGCTCCCTGTCACGCTGTTCGCAGGCCTCCACGTTCAGACGGGCGCTGTCGGCGGCCTTCGCGGCTTCCTCAAGCTTTCCGGCATGGTCCAGCACGGCCCGTCTCGCCTTCAGTTCATCGTCCTTTGCGCGCCGCGTCTTCTCAGCTTCCTGCAGCCACTCCTCCTTTTCCCTGCGTTCCTGGTCGCTCAGAAGCTTCACGTCCTTCGCGGCGTTTCTGGCCTTCTCCCAGGCCGCAGCAGCCTTCTTCGCGGTCTCGAAGGCGAGTTTGGAGAGATCTTCGTAGACCTTCATGCCGGTGATGTCCTGCAGAATGGCCGAGCGCGCGCCCGGATCAGCGTGCAGAAACCTGTCGAATTCGCCCTGGGCCAGCACCATGGAGCGGCAGAAGTTGTCGTAGCTCAGGCCCGTGACCTCCTCCACCATGTCCGCCGTGCTCCTGACGCTCGCGGACAGAATGACAAATTTCTCCCCGTCCCATTTCTCAAGAATGTGCTCGGGTGACTGCAGGTTGCCGTCATGCTTTTTGCGGGCGCGCCGGACAGACCATGTGGCGCGGTAGCGGCCCTTTTTAGTCTCAAACTCCACCCGCGCCAGAGTGTCTCCGGTATTGCGGGTCATGAAGCTCTCCTTTTCCCTGGACAAATCCCCGAGCCTGGGCGTGCGGGCGTAGAGAGCGGCGGATATACTGTCAAGCGTCGTGGTCTTGCCGGAGCCGGTCTTGCCGCCGATAAGGGCAATGCCGCATGAGCTGAGCTCAGGATCGGTGAAGTCCACCATCCACTCGTGGCGCAGGCTGTTGACATTGCGCATGGTCAGTTTCAGAAGACGCATCTGTTTCTCCCCGGTCCTGCCGCGTGCGGCAGACCGAATCTCGTGATTTCTGTGAACACTGCTTTATCCGTCCGCCATCAGTCCGCCGGACGGTCCGCGGCATCGGCCGCGGGACCCGCATCGGAGATGACCTCGGAGGTGTTTTCCATTCGGGAGTAATACATGGCTCTGTCCTCGGGACTCAGCTCGTTCAGGCTCACAAGTTCCGCGAACGTGCCGCGCAGCTCCTGCCGTTCATCGTCGGAGGAGATGGCCAGATCCTTCAGATACATGTCAAAGATTTCGTGCGGCTGCACCTTTTCCAGATCAACACCCAGCCGGAGGGTCACGCCGGGGACGGGACTTCTGTCAACTATCTTCGCAAAAGTGATGGGGGCGCTGCCCCCGCCCTCGGGCATGCAGGCATCTTTCAGGGTGTCGGTCCAGCCCGGAACCAGCCTTTTGCCCGTATACTCAAGGTATACCCAGGACTGAAACTCGCGGCCGGCCTGCCTCTCCTCTTCGGCCTTGGCCGCGACCTCCTCTCTCAGCTTGTCCAGGCTGTCTCCCTGCAGACGCAGCAGGCGCCTGAAGGCAGGTACGGGCACCTCCTCGATGTCCACATGCCCCTTCCAGCCGGATGCCGGCGAGGGGGCGGCTGAGGCATCGTCCTCGAGGTTCACGATCAGGACCTTCTTCTCGTGCCGGCGCTCGCCGAAGTCCATGGCCAGGGGCGAGCCGCTGTAGCGCACATGGTCGCTGCCCGCCACGCGCTGAGCGCCGTGGATGTGGCCGAGCGCGGCGTAGTCGAAGCCCGAGACAAGGGGCGCGGCATCGGCCAGGCCCTGGCCGCCGACGCTGCGGCTTTCACCGTCCCTGTCCCCGTCGGCGCTGATGCTTTCGTCATCCTTCTCCTCGCGGACTCTGATGCTTTCGCCATCCCTGTCCTTTTCTTCCTTGAGGCTGACACCCTGCGCGAAGAGATGCGCCATGGCCAGCAGGGGCACGGGCTCGTCCAGCGTCTTCTCCAGCTCCAGGGCCTTTTCGCGCACAGCCTCGATATGGACCATGGTGCCGCGGGCCAGTTCGCTCTCCCGATTGTTCAAGTCGTCGCTGAACGCACTTCTGGGCAGATCCATCTCGCGCACGTACGGCACGGCGCAGACAATCAGGCGGACGCGGCCCTCCTCGTCGGTCACGGGTATGACCTCGCTGGAAGGATCCTGGGACGCCCTGCCCAGAACGCGGATGCCGTCCAGGTTCAGATAGCCGGAAGGAGAATTGAGGACGGAGGGGGAGTCGTGATTGCCGCCGGTAAGGATGACGGCGCGCAGAAACGGCGCGCGCTGACGCAGCTCGCGCAGGAACTCGAACAGCAGCTGGCAGGCGGCCTGCATGGGAGAGCAGGTGTGATAGATGTCGCCGCTCACAACGAGCACCTCTATCCGCCTCTCGAGTATGAGTTCGACAAGCCATTGGAGCAGCCGGCGCTGCTCGTCCAGGCGCGGGCGGTCGTGGAGGGTGTGCCCCAGATGCAGGTCCGAGGTGTGGAGAACTTTCATTGGGTGTCCAACTCCTTGCGCAGGCGAGGGCCTGCCAAAGTTCTGGCCGAAGGCCGTGTCGGGGGACCTTGCCGGCGCGCGCGGACGATCTCTTGCCCGTCTGCCGAAAGGCCTGTGCCGGACGAAAGCCCGGCTGCCTTGCGGAAGGCCGGACGCGTCCGATTGTGGGACGACCGGTCAGGCGCCGTGCTGGCGCATGCCGGTCCGCCAGAATGTCCGCGGCGCGTCAAACGGATGAGAACTGGCGCAGCGGGGGCCGTGAGCACGGCCGGATCTGGCATGGATTGCGGGATAATGACGCAAAGGCCGGAGAATGTCAAAACAGTCGCGAGCTTGTATTTTGCAACTGATTGCAATCACAGAGGTATATTCTCCAGGCGCATGCCATGGCCAGGGAGGAGAGGACGCTTCGGCCGAATCTGCTGAAGGAAGGATGCGGCGCCGGTGCCGCGCATGCTGCCGATGCCGGGCGCAACATCGGGGAGCCGGCCCCAG
>JAUNSE010000523.1 GCA_030539415.1 Desulfovibrionaceae bacterium | reverse complement strand
GAGCGGCCTCTGCCGGGGTTTCCCGGGTGCGGGACATCCTGCGGCCGGCGTCCCGTCATCCGGTCCCGGCAGGCCTTCAGATCAGCTTTTTGAGAGAACAGGCTGCCGCAGGCCCTCTTGAAGACAGTTCCAGAACACTGTACTGTTTTTTTGCCGCCCGTTCAGTTCCAGTCCGGATTTACGGCTGATGCGGTGTTCTCACATTCAACTGGTGCAGGCTTGCAGGGCCTGGAACGCCGAAACTGCTTCAGGGTGACCCATGACAGAAAAACGACTGCGCGTCCTTGTCTTCATTCCCGCGTACAATGCGGAATCGACCATTGTCAGCGTGCTGGACCGCATACCGCGCAGTCTGGCCGAACGGTACGATGTCTCGGTTGTTGTCATGGACGATGCCAGCAGCGACAGAACATGCGAGCTGGCCGGAGAGCATCTGGCCGGTTTCTGGTGCCCGGGCGAGGCTCTGTATCACAGGAAGAATCAGGGCTACGGCGGCAATCAGAAGGCAGGCTATCTCTACGCCATGGAGCGCGGCTTCGATGTGGTGGCCATGGTGCACGGCGACGGCCAGTACGCCCCCGAATGCCTGCCCCGGCTGCTCGAGCCCTTCAATGACGGGGAGAAGCGCCCGGACGCGGTCTACGGCTCGCGCATGATGGAGCCGGGCGACGCCCGCAGGGGCGGCATGCCCCGCTACAAGTTTCTGGGCAACAAGGCCCTGACGCACATGCAGAACCGGCTGCTCGGCACGCGTCTTTCCGAATTTCACAGCGGCTACCGCCTGTACTGGGTGGACAGCCTGCGCCATCTGCCGCTGCCCCTCAACAGCAACGGCTTTGACTTCGACACGGAAATCATCATTCAGGTCGTCTTCTCCGGCGGAACCATTGTCGAGCTGCCCATCCCGACCTTCTACGGGGACGAGATCTGCCACGTCAACAGCCTGAAGTACGCCTGCAACATCATGCGCACGAGCCTCAAGGCCCGCGTCATGCGCATGGGCGTCTTCTTCGACCCGAAGTTCTACTTCCCCGGCATGACCGTGGCCGAGCATGTGAACCCCTTCGCCTCCTCGCCCGCGGCGCGGGCTCTGGCCGCGGAGCTGCCGGAAGGGAGCAGCGTCCTGCTCATCGGCTGCCGCTCGTTCGGGCTTGCCGGCGTTCTGACGGCAAAGGGCTGCACGGTGGACGAGGCCGATGCCGATGCCGACCTGTGTGCGGCAGAGAACATCCCCTGGGACACGCTGGACAGCGTGGTCCTGCTGGGCGCCCTCGAGGAGCAGCCGCGGCCGGAGCTCTATCTGATGATGCTGCATCAGCTGCTGCGGCACAACGAAAATGTGCGCCTCTACGCCGGCACCGCCAATGTGGCCTTCCTCCCGGTCCGTCTGATGCTCCTCTTCGGTCAGTTCAGCTACGGCAGACGGGGCACGCTCTCGCTTGCCAGAAGGCGCCTCTTCACCCGCGGGTCGCTGGCCAGGGCCCTGAAGTATTCCGGCTTCGCGGTCGAGAAGCGGCTTGATGTGCCCGCCCCCTGGGCCAGAGCATTCGGCGAGGGACTTCTCTCCCGCCTGCTGGTGGCCGCCAACAGACCGCTGGCGCGCCTTCTGCCGGGCCTGTTCGCCTATCAGACCATCTGCCGCGCGCATCTTGTGCCCGGGCCGGACACGGTCCTGCACGACGCGGTGCGCGACGCGGCAGGGAAGCGTCCATGAGGGCCGGCCGGGAGAATTTCGCCGGGCAGGACCTGCTGATTGCGGCAGGGCTCCTTGTCTTTGCCGTCATAGTCCATTTCGGGCGCATCGGCGCCTCAATCGGCGGCGTGGACCTCGAGACGGACGTGGCCATGTACTGCTCCATCGCCGCGGCGTGGGGCCATCCGGAAATCTTCGCTCCGGACTTCTCCTTCGGGACGGCCGCCAATTTCGCCACCCATGT
>JAUNSE010000522.1 GCA_030539415.1 Desulfovibrionaceae bacterium | reverse complement strand
GCCCATCGCCCAGGCCATCTTCTAGACCTGACCGGCATTCCGCCAGTGAATTTCTCGGGCCGGCTCCCTGAAGGAGCCGGCCCGACTGAAAACAGGCCCCCTTCGAGCAAGCTCCCCCGAAAGAACGTTCAAACCGGAACCGATTTTTCAGATCAGCGGACAACAACCGACCTGGCATATGCCAAGGAGCCGAACCATGGACACCCGTGTCAAACACACTTACGAGGACTTCCTGATCACCCGCCAGAACCGCGCCGAGAAGGAATTCATGGCCGCCTTCGAGAAGGCCAGCCCGAGCCTTGCCGACGCCACCGTGCTGGTGAACCCCTACTTCATCAATCCTCTGTGCGCCCTGATCCTGTTCAAGACCGAGCAGCCCGCGGTGCCCACCCTGACCGTCCACGGCAAGCGCAACGAGCGCGAGAGCATTTCCCACACCTTCGCCGAAGGCACCAGCCACGTGCTGCCTGTCGTCGGCCTGTACGAAGGCATCAAGACAAGAGTGACGGTCGCCCTGTCCACCGGCGAGAGCCAGGACTTCATGATTGAGGCCCAGCCCCTGCCCGCCGATGTCTGCCGCTGCCGCAACGTCAACACGTCCATTCAGTATTTCGGCACCGACTTCATGTTCCTGACGCCCGCCGGCAAGAACCTGCCCACGGCCTACGACTACGCCGGCGACATCCGCTGGATGCTGACCGAAAACACCATGTTCGCCATCAAGCGCTACAAGAACGGCAACATCGTGACCGGCTCCATGCGTTTCTGCCACATGCCCTACAACTCCACCGGCATCGTGGAAATGAACCTGCTCGGCAAGGTGTACAAAGAGTACCGCATGCCCGGCAACTACCATCACGACCACTTCGAGATGCCCGACGGCAACATCCTGGTTCTGACCCAGGACTTCCACACCAGCACCGTCGAGGACATGATGGTTCTGCTGGACCGCGAGACCGGCGAAATCCTCAAGACCTGGGACTACAAGGACATCCTGCCTCAGGATGTGGCCGGCTCCGGCTCTCAGGACGCCCATGACTGGTTCCACAACAACGCCCTGTGGTACAACGAGAAGGACAACACCGTGACCCTCTCCGGCCGCCATCAGGACGCCGTCATCAACATCGACTACGAGACCGGCAAGCTGAACTGGATCATCGGCGATCCCGAGGGCTGGCCCGAAGACATGCAGAAGTACTTCTTCAAGCCCGTGGGCGATCTGTCCAAGTTCGACTGGCAGTACGAGCAGCATGCCTGCGTCGTCTGCCCCGACGGCGACATCATGTGCTTCGACAACGGCCACTGGCGCTCCAAGAACAAGGAGAAGTACCTCAGGAACCGCGACAACTTCTCCCGCGGCGTGCGCTACCGCATCGATACCGACAAGATGGAAATCGAGCAGGTCTGGCAGTACGGCAAGGAACTCGGCGAGTCCTTCTTCTCTCCCTACATCTGCAACGTCGAGTACTATGCCGAGGGCCACTACCTGATCCACTCCGGCGGCATCGCCTGGAAGGACGGCTACGCCTCCGACAAGCTGGGCGCCTGGATCAATCCCGAAACCATGCCCGAGTACGACATCTGCTCCAAGACCGTCGAGGAAAAGGACGGTGTCGTGATGTACTACCTGGAAGTGGATGGCAACTACTACCGCGGCACCAGGCTCACCGCCTACCATGACGGCGACAACGCTCCTCTCGGCGAGGGCAAGCTCATCGGTCATCTCGACGTGACCCCGACCTTCGACACCATTCCGGATGTGCCGGAGTCCGATCAGGTCATCGACAGCTGGCACATGATCAACATCGAAGAGGACGAGGACCGCATCGTGTTCCACGGCCGCTTCGCCAGGGGCTCTCTGGCCATGGTGCTCTTCGAGGGCGACAAGGAGACCCGCGCCTACTATCTCAACACCGCCGCCAGCAACTACAAGGCCATG
>JAUNSE010000040.1 GCA_030539415.1 Desulfovibrionaceae bacterium | reverse complement strand
ACATCAGCACGAAGAGGATGAGGGAGATGGCGGTAGCCTTGTTGAAGCCTTCGTCCTTCTGCAGGCGCTCGGCCAGAGGATCGGCGGCTTCGGGATCCACTTCGCCCATGGAGTAGGCGGTGCCGAGGGTGGAGACGACAGCTTCCTTGGCGGCCACACCGGCCACGATGGCGATGTTGGTCTGCCAGTTGAAGCCGATGGGCTTGGAGATGGGCTCGAGGGCCACACCGATACGGCCGCCGTAGGAGTTCTTCAGAGCGAGCTCGTCGAGTTCGTTCTGCAGGTCGCCGGCTTCGCCTTCGAGGGCTTCGGCCTTTTCCTTGGCTTCGGCAGCCTGGGCCTTCATGGCCACATAGCCTTCGATTTCAGCCTGAACAGCGGCGTCGGGCTGGGCGGCGAGAATCTCGCCGGCCTTGGCCAGAACCTGATCCTCAAGCTCGCTGGCCTTGCCCTTGGCCTCGTCGACCTGGCCGGAGAGCTCTTCGGCAGCCTCGTCCTCTTCGGGCAGGGCGGCAAGCTGCTCTTCCAGCTTGGCGGCTTCGGCGGCAGCCTTGTCGGCCTCGGCCTTGAGGGCGCCGAGTTCGCCGTTGCCTTCGGCCAGAGCGGCCACGTGAGCCTGGATGCCCTCGACCTGGGCGGCCATCTGCTTTTCAAGCTCTTCGGCCTGTCCGGCAGCCTCGTCCTTCTGGGCGGTCAGGGCTTCAATCTTTTCCTCGTAGGGGCCGGAAACTTCGGGATCCAGCTCAGGATAAGCCAGACCGAACCAGATGACGACCGAGATGGCCAGGATGATGGTACCGGCCTTCTTGATGTACATCCAGCTGCGCTCCCACATGTGGTAGAGCACGGCGAACAGGGTGGGCAGGCGGTAGGGCGGAAGCTCCATGACGAACGGAGTGGATTCGCCCTTGATGATGGTGTGACGCAGAAGCAGGGAGACAAAGAGAGCGCAGATCCAGCCGGCAATCAGCACGATGAAGAAGGCCGTGGTGGGATCTTCGGGGAAGAAGGCGGCAATGAGCAGCAGGAAGACAGGAACCTTCGCGCCGCAGGGCATGTAGGGCAGGGTCAGCAGGGTGGCCAGCTTTTCCTTGGGGCTGCGCAGGGTTCTGGTGGCCATGGCGCCGGGAATGGCGCAGCCGCCGGCGATGCCGCCGGCAACGACGTAGGGCATGACCGAGGCGCCGTGCAGACCGAACATGCGGAAGATGCGGTCCATCATGTAGCAGATGCGCGCCATGTAGCCGCTGTCTTCGATGAAGGCGATCATCACGAACATGAGTGCGATGAGCGGGACGAAGCCCATGACGCCGCCGACACCGCCGATAATGCCGTCAATAATCAGAGACTTGAGGTCGCCGTCTTCAAGGGCGCCGTCAGCCATTTCGGCCAGCCATTCGAACAGGCCTTCGACCCATCCCTGGGGAATGGCGCCGTATTCGATGGACACATAGAAGATCGCGTACAGAACCGCGAGCATGATGATGGGGCCGAGGATGACGTTGGTCAGAACCTTGTCAAGGGCGTCGGAGAAGGCCAGACGGTCCTTGCCGGCATCCTGGGTAATCACGTCCTTCAGCAGGCCGCGGATGTAGCCGTAGCGGGCATCGGTGATCACCGACTCGCAGCTCATGCGGGTGGTGTCCTTCACCAGCTGCGCGGTCTTGGCGCACTCGGCCATGATCTCGTCGCAGAGCTGGGCGTTCTCCTCGCGGAAGGCCTTGATGACATCGCTGTCGCCTTCAAGGAGCTTAACGGCAGTCCAGTGCGGATGGTACTGGCTGGTCAGCACCTTCTCGGCGGCCAGGCGCTCTTCCAGAGGCTTCAGAGCGGCGTCGATCTCGCGGCCGTAGGACAGGCGCAGGGGTTCCTTGCGGCCCTGTTCGGCAATGACGAGGGCCTTCTCAAGAATTTCCTGAGCGCCTTCGCCGGTGCGGGCGACCAGAGGCATGGCGGGAACGCCCATCTTCTGGCTCAGCTTCTCCATGTTGATATGGATGCCGGCCTTGCGGGCCTCGTCCATCATGTTGCAGGCGAGGACAACGGGCATGCCCATTTCCATCATCTGCACGGTCAGGACCAGGTTGCGCTCCAGAGCGGAGGCGTCGGCGATGTCGATGACCGCGTCAACCATGCCGAAGGAAAGCTCGCTGCGGGCAACGATTTCTTCCATCGAGTAGGCGGTCAGCGAGTAGGTGCCCGGAATGTCGACCAGAGTGACATCCTTGCCGTTGACATTCTTTTCACCCTCTTTCCTGTCAACGGTGACACCGGGATAGTTGCCCACGTGCTGGCGGGCGCCGGTGTAGTGATTGAACAGCGTCGTTTTGCCGCAGTTCGGGTTGCCCGCCAGGGCGATGCGAAGCCTGTCTTTCTCTGTGGCAGCAGGGGCGGTGAAACCGTCCTCTTTGGCTTCGCTGTTCTGGCAGCAGCAACAGCTTTTTTCGTTAGCCATACCCCCTCCTTAGTCCCGCTCCGGCGGGGAAACCTGAAGCGGTCACAATATTTGGAGATGTCCGTGTCCGTCCAATAAAAATCTGTTTCATGAGAGAAAGCGTGTTTCAGACATCAGACGATTCTGCCAGTTTCCATACAGATGCCGCCGAAACGGCATCAAAAGGCAGAATTTCCCTCACAAAACAGACAATCAGCGACGGACACTGCACAAACCCATATGCAGCCAGCGTCCATGTCCGGGCCGGTGGCGGCCGCGGCACGATAGGCGCAGACCGGACAAGTTCATCAGCCATTGCCTCCGGAAGGCTCCGGAAGCGGCAGTGCGGTCTGAGCGCCTGTCCTGGACACAAAAACTCCCTGCATACCTGAGACTTTTTCAGATCAGAGATGTGGCGGGAGTAATCGTGTAGTGCGTATGTAATTGAAGTTCATTTTCATTGTCAACAGTGCTTGTACAATTTTTTGGCCTCTGTATCACAAACATTTCTCTTTTTTTCTGCAACTATTTGTTTTTAATGCTTATAAATTTATTTCAAAATATCACAGCACCTGCTTCCGCGTAACGGACCGAGAGTTCGGTTTTTTGCACTGTCTCACAAATGGCACTGCATTACGAGCCAAATTACTGCAGTTTTGCAGACAATGTCCGCACTCCGTCTGCATCTTTCTCGCATATAAATGTTTTGTCAGCTCTTGTAAAATGTATAAAAATTTAAACGCATCACACGGCAGAGTACGGCCGGACGGGTCCTGCGGAGCTTTGGCGCTTCCGCCATTCGGGAGCGCTTTTCCCTGCGGCAGTCCCGAACATGAGGGGCCGGCACCGGAACTGCAGACAGCGACGGCGGATTCACCGAGCCCGCCACAAAAGAAAAAAGACGGAGAGTCAGGCCTTGTCGGCCTGTCACTCCGTCCCGACTATACTTTGGCCGCAGGCTGCGGACCAGACAGATTCTGACTACTTCGCGCCCCTGCGCTCCCACAGGCGCATGTCCTGCATCTTCTTGCGGCGCAGGCGCACCAGGGACTTGGCAGCAAGGGAAGTGCCCTTCTTGAGTCCCCACTTGGCCTTGTATTCCTTGGCGGTGAGGCCGTGGGTCTTCAGATGACGGTTGCCCATCACCTTGAACTTCTTGCCGCACTCAAGGCAGGTCACATAGGTTTCGCCGATGGAGTTCTTGGGATCCACGGCCGGCGCGGGGGCGGATTCTTCGGGAGCCATGGCTGTCTCAAGCGCCACGGTCAGTTCGCTCACATAGGCCGCCACTTCCTGAGCGGTCATCGGGCGCACTCCAGCCTGGGCGCGGGCAATCTCCAACGCCTGCTGAATGATGTCCGTGTTTGCCATAATTTTTCCCTCCGTGAAAAATATGGAAATTTTCGATGTATGCTCTTTCTGATCACATTTTTTTCTTCTTGTCAAGCTTGTTAGAAAGGACTTCCGCTTTTGTTTACTGTGAAACTAGTGAATTCACAGGTCAGAGGACTGACAGAGCCGACATCTGCGCCCTCCTTCTCTGTCACTAATGTTCTTTTCAGATTGGTTATGCATCATCAATCATTATAGGTTTTTACAATACGAAAAGACCATCTCTTTTTCTTCTCTCTACGGATAGGCATTATCTTAAAATATTTTTTTCAATTTAATTGTTCTATTTCAAATTTGAATCAATTTCAATTAAACCTTTTTATATAATTTATCTGTATAAATATATAAAATAATTTTAAAATTATTAATAATAAATACTGTTAAATATATATAATTTTATACTATATTTTACATATTTATTATTTTAGATACAGATCAAAATTCTACTATTATTAATTAAATAATTAAATTTTTTTCTTTTATTTTGAATACATAATTTATCACAAACATACAAGCATGATTTCATCATCGAATGGATTTTGCGGAAATTTGCCATATCCTTCACGCCCAACAGCTTTTTTGCAGCATTTCTGGACAGCATAATTGCACATCTGTTCCACTGTCTTTTTCCGGCAGTTTTTTTAGACACTCAACAAACTGCCATTATTGGCAAAAACTTGTTCGTATTGTCTTTTCCTCATCATCTTACTAGTATGCACGGCCGCGGCTGTCCGCTCCGGCTCAGCCATTCGCTTCCAGGACGCGCCATTCTGCCTCGCCGCGCGCTTTCCATCCCCTTTCTTCCGCCACCGGCCGCCGCATGTCCGGAAAGAGGCCACATGATCCATCCAGCTATCGAAATTGACAGGGAGATTGCCGGACTCTGTCCCGGCATCTGTCTCGGCTGCCTGTTCTACACCGCCAGCGTCACCGAGGACGCCGCTCCTGTCTGGCAGTTCTATTCCGCCGAAGTCGAGCCTGCCCTCAAAAAACGTCTGGCCGAAACTGATCTTTCGGCCATGCCCGGCATAGGCGAGGCCCGCCGCGCCTTCAAGGCGTGCGGCGCCGATCCCGGCAGATACCGCGTCTCCTCCGAGGCGCTGTACAGACGGGTCAGGCAGGGCAAGGACCTCTACCGCATAAGCTCCGTCGTTGACGCGAACAATCTGGTGTCCCTGGAAACCGGCTTCTCCCTGGGATCCTACGATCTCGGACGCATTGAGGGCGGCATTCTTCTGCGCCGGGGCCGCGAGGGGGAATACTACACCGGCATAGGCAAGGGCGAGGTCCCGCTGTGCTCCATGCCGCTTTTGAGCGACCGGCTCGGCGCCTTCGGCAGCCCCGTGAGCGACTCGCCCCGCTCGCGCATCACCGCCGAAACCGCATCGGTGCTGACGGTCATCTACGGCTTCTCCGGCCAGGATGCCGTGGAAAAGGCGCTTGAACTCGCCGCCGCGCGCCTTTCCGCCCTGGCCGGCGCCGCCGGCATCACGAAGCTGCTTGTCGTGTGACGGCCCGCCGCGCCATCCGTTCTTCCAGGCTCGGTCCCCTTCCCTCTTCACCTCTGTCCGCCCTCCCCGCGCCCGCGGGCTGCGGGCGCGGACTTTTTTCCCGGCCCTCCCCGGCCTTCAGCTTTCAGGTTGCCCTTCCATGTTCAGATTCCCCTCGCAGAGCTCGGCCGTGCTCGGCTTCTTTTTCGCGGCTCTGGCTGCCGCCCTGTGGTCGCTCATCACTCCCTTCTCCAGGGAGCTCTTCTCCCTCGACTGCCCGCCCATGGAGACCGCCTTCTGGCGCACGCTGTTCGGCGGCCTGTGCTTCGCGGCGCACGCCCTAGTTGCCGGCCGTCTCGCCGTGCCCATGAAGGACGCTCTGGGCATGTCCGTCATCGGCGGCCTCACCGGGCTTGTCATGTTCGGCCCCTTTCAGATGTCCATCAGCCTGAGCGGTGGCGCCACGGCCGTTGTCCTGCTGTACACCGCGCCCGCCTGGGTGGCCGTGCTCTCGAGAGTCATCTTTCACGACGCCATTTCCTGCACCAAGCTGGCCGCCATAGGCATCGCCATGGCCGGCGTCATCATGGTCAGCATGTCCGGCGGCAGCAGCAGCGGCACCTTCTCGCCCATGGGCATTGCCTGCGGTCTTGCGGCCGGCTTCGCCTACGCGGCCTACTTTCCCTTCACCTACTGGTACGCCCGCAGGTACAGCGCGCAGACCATCTATGCCTACGCCTTCCTGAGCGCCGCCGTGTTCATGATTCCGTTCGCGCCGGTGACCGTCGACAAGCCCGCCTCCGTCTGGCTGCTGCTGACAGGCATGTCCGTGCTGACCAATTACGGCGCCTATGTGGCCCTGGCCGCGAGTCTTGCGCGCATCACCCAGGTGCAGTCGGCGGTTGTCGGCAATATCGAGCCCATTCTGGGCTGCATCTGGGTCTGGCTCTTCTTCGACGAGAATTTCACGGCCATCGGCTGGCTCGGCTGCGCGCTGATCATGGCCGCCGTCTTCCTGCTGACCATGGAGAAGCGCAGGCCCGCGGCATCCTCCGGAAAATAAAAAAGCACGACACCCGAAGGGGAGTCATGCCGGCAGGCCGAAAGGCCTGAATGGTGCGCCCGGAGGGAGTCGAACCCCCGACCAAGAGCTTAGAAGGCTCCTGCTCTGTCCAACTGAGCTACGAGCGCACGAGAAGCCTTTTCACCCATCTTGGCCCTCCTGTCAAGGCAGTACCTTTCTTCATCCGCAAAATTTAGCGGCGCTCCCCCGACTGCGCTCGAGCCCGCATCCGGCCCCTTCCGGGCCATCTTCCTCCTCATTACCGGCGGCCCGGCCGCCCGGGGTGCGTCATGCCACATACATTTCCCGACCTGCAGTCCTTCGACAGCTATCTGGACAGACTCAACTTCTTCCACATGGACCTGTCCCTCGACCGCATGGACCGCGTCCTCGAAGCCATGGACCTGAAAAATCCCCCCTGCCGCATCGTGCAGGTGGTCGGCACCAACGGCAAGGGCTCCACGGCCACCTTTCTTGCCTCCCTCCTGCGCGCCAAGGGCGTGAGAACAGGCCTCTACACCTCTCCCCATTTCTGCTCCCCCGCCGAACGCATACAGGTGGACGGGCGCCGGACCGACATGGCAGGCTGGCTTGACGCCGCCGGCCGGGCCGTCACCCTTTGTCCCGAGCTCACCTATTTCGAACTGCTCACGGTCATCGCGCTGGACGTGTTCAGGTCGCTCGGCGTGGAGGCGGCCGTGCTGGAGGCAGGTCTCGGCGCAAAGTACGACGCCACCACCGCGGCCAGAGCCGACATGGCCGTCTTCGCGCCCATCGCCCTGGACCACACGCGGCTTCTCGGTGAAACCGTCGCGGCCATAGCCGGCGAAAAAAGCCACGCCATCCGTTCCGCCGCGCCAGTTGTCTGCGCTCCCCAGACGCCGGAGGCCATGCGGGTGCTCGAGGCCCGCGCTCTTTCCTTCGGCGCGCCCCTCACCCGCGCCGAGCCGCTGTCCGACGAGTATGCGCTCGGCCTGTGCGGCGAGCATCAGTCTGTCAACGCCGGAACGGCGCTCGCCGCCATGCGCGAGCTGGAACGCCTCTGCGCCGCGAAATGCGTGCTGCCGGGCGGTGCCGGCGGCACTGATGCCGTGCCTGCGGCCGCGGACGAAAAAATCGCCCTGCCGGCATCGGATGCCGTTGTGCGCGAGGGACTGGCCGGGGCCTTCCTGCCCGGGCGCCTGCAGACAGTCCGGGCGGCCTGCCGAACGGACACTCTGCCGGCAAGACCCGTCTGCGTGCTGGACGGCGCGCACAATCCGCACGGCATGACCTCGCTTGTGCGGGCCCTGCATGCCGGACGCTGCCCGAGCCCCTGCGCCGTGGTCTATTCCTGCCTGGCCGACAAGGACTGGCGGGGCGCGCTGACAATGCTGGCCCGCGAGCTGGCCGGCTCCGAATGGCATGTGCCGGCCATCCCGGGCGAACGCTCCGAGCGGCCTGAAGCGATACGGGATTTTCTGCTCGGCCTCGGCGAAACGCGCGTCACGGCGCACGCCTCCTGCCTTGAGGCCTTCGCCGCCCTTGACGGAGAAGGGAAGGACCGGTCCGCCGGCGCCCCAGTCCTCGTCACGGGCTCCCTGTATCTCCTAAGCGAATTCTACGCACTGTGGCCGGACGCCCTCGAGCCGCCCGCCCCCCTTTCAGAATGAGGAAGCCATGAGCGACAGAAAGAACACGCTGCAGGATCTCTTCCGGGTCCTGCCCTCCACGGACCGCTCCCTTGAGGCCCTGCTGACGGCCGATGACGCGCTCTCCCCGCGCGATGCCGCCCTGCGCGAGACTCTGCGCGCCGCCCCCCGCGTGCTGGTGCGCGAGGCTGTCACCGCATACTGGAACAATGTGCGCGCAGGCATACGCGAAGGCCGGCTGACCGACGCGTCCGCCCTCACCCTGGAGGCCCGTCTCTCCGACCTCCGCCGCACCGCGGCCCGGGCCGTGTCTCCGAAGCTGCGTCCGGTCCTCAACGGCACGGGCGTCATCATCCACACCAACACCGGCCGCTCCGTGCTGCCCGAAGCCGCGCGCAGGGCGCTGGCCATGGCGGCCTCGGGCAACAGCACGCTGGAGTTCGACACGCGCACCGGCGGCAGGGGCAGCCGCAACGCCCTGGTGAGCGACCTTGTGCGCGTGCTGACCGGCGCTGAGGACTGCCTTGTCGTCAACAACAACGCCGCCGCCGTCCTGCTCACGCTGGACACCTTCTGCCGCGGGCACGAGGTCGTCATCTCCCGCGGCGAGCTGGTGGAGATAGGCGGCAGCTTCCGCATTCCGGATGTCATGGAGTCGACCGGCGTCCGTCTGCGCGAGGTGGGCGCCACCAACCGCACCCATGCCCGTGACTACGCGGCCGCCATCTGCGACGAGACAAGGGCCATCGTGCGGGTGCACACGTCCAACTTCCGCGTTGTGGGCTTCCACACCGCCGTGCCCACCGAGGAGCTGGCGGCCATGGCCCATGAACGGAACCTGCTGCTCATCAATGACCTGGGCTCGGGCAGTCTGCAGAACCTCTCCCTGCCCGGACTGCCGAGGGAGCCCACCGTGCAGGACGCCCTCGCCCAGGGGTCGGATCTGGTGCTCTTCTCCGGCGACAAGCTGCTCGGCGGACCGCAGGCCGGCCTCATCGCCGGCCGGGCGGATCTCGTGGCCAGACTGCGGACCAATCCCCTGCTGCGCGCCCTGCGCTGCGACAAGCTGGTCTATGCCGCGCTGGAGGCCACGCTGCGCCTCTACACGGAGCCGGAAAGGGCCAGAGCGGAAGTCCCCACCCTGCGGCAGTTCCTTGTTTCGGAGGAGGAGCTTCTGAAGCGGGCCAGAGCCCTGCGCCTCGCCATCGGGCGCGCCTGCGGGAAGCTGTGCTCCTGCGCTCTTGTCCGTGACAGCTCAAGAGCCGGCGGCGGCGCCTTCCCGGAAGCGCCCCTGCCCACCACGCTGGTCGCGGTGACGCCCTCCGTCTGCTCGGTGGCCAGGCTCAAGCTTGACCTGCTGGAAACAAGCCCCATTATAATAGGACGTATCGAGAACAATGCCTTCTGCCTGGATCCCCGCACTCTGGAACCGGAATGCTACCCGCGGCTTGCCCGCGTGCTGGCCATGGTGCTCGAGGCGGCAAGGGCCGAAGCCTGCGGGGCTGCCGGATAGGCAGCCCGACAAGGGAGAATCGAACATGTACGACAAGACTGCCGACGAGGCCGGCGTGAGCGCCTCGGACCAGAGCGCCGCGGAAGAGCGCCCCTCTCCCGAATACACGGCGAAGAACGCCTGGACTGTCTATGACGGCGCGGAGCGGGAAAAGGCCATGGCCTTCTGCGACGACTACCTCGCCTTTCTGACCGGCTGCAAGACGGAGCGCGAAACCATCGCCTGCTGCGAGAAGTATCTGCGCGAGCACGGCTTCGGCTCCGACCCGGCCGGTGACGCCTATGTCACCACTCTGCGCGGCAAGGCCCTCTTCGCCTTCCGCAGGGGGACGCAGCCCCTCTCCGCCGGCATCCGCCTGGTGGCGGCGCACGCGGACTGCCCCCGCCTTGACTTCAAGCCCCATCCCTTCGTGGAGCAGACCGGCTTCGCCCAGGCCAAGACGCATTATTACGGCGGCCTGCGCAAGTATCAGTGGCTGGCCCGCCCGCTGGCCCTGCACGGTGTCATCTGCAAGGACAACGGCGAGGTGGTGCCCGTCTGCCTCGGCGAGGAGCCCGGCGAGCCGGTCTTCACCATTGCCGACCTGCTCCCGCACCTGGCCCAGAAGCAGGTGACGCAGACGGTCAAGGACGCCTTCGAGGGCGAGAAGCTCAATGTCATTCTGGGCAGCAGGCCGGCCGAAGCCGGTGACGGGGACAAGGTGCCCGAGCCGGTGAAGGCCGCGGTGCTGAAGCTTCTGCAGGACAAGTACGATGTCCGCGAGGAGGACTTCCTGAGCGCGGAAATCGAGGTCGTGCCCGCCGGCGGCGCCCGCTATGTGGGGCTTGACCGCTCCCTCATCGGCGCCTACGGCCAGGACGACCGCATCTGCGTCTACACCGGCATGCGGGCGCTGACCGACAGCGCCGCGGGCGACGGGGCCAACTGCGCGCTGATGCTCTGGGACAAGGAGGAAATCGGCTCGGACGGTGCCACCGGCGCCTCCTCCCGCTTCATGAAGTACTGCATCGAGGAGGTGCTCGCGGCCCACGAGCCGCAGACTCCGCTGGGCCGCGTCATGCTGGCGAGCTCGGCCCTTTCGGCCGATGTGACGGCCGGCATGGATCCCGACTACCAGGAGGCCCACGAGAAGAACAACGCGGCGAACCTGGGCTATGGCCCCTGCTTCGAAAAGTACACCGGCTCGGGCGGCAAGTACGGCGCGAGCGAGGCCCATG
>JAUNSE010000039.1 GCA_030539415.1 Desulfovibrionaceae bacterium | reverse complement strand
GCAGACAAAGCGGCACCAGAGGCGCCGTCCGGCGAGAGCCTCGGCCGCGAGCGCCGCCAGCGGCAGGGCCAGGCAGAGCAGCACGAAGAGCGCCGTGAGGCCGGTCCCTTCGCCCCATATGGCAAGCGGCGTCAGGGAAAGCTCGCCGGGCATGGAGAGAAGCTCCAGTGCCGGGAAGCCGAAGGCCGCCGCCGCGATGACGCCGGCCGCGAGCAGGCCGGATCTGACGGCGAAGGCGCGGGCATGGTCCTTGTTCGCGGCTTTGGCCGGCCCCTTCGCGGGGCGCAGCCTGCGGACCATCTCCGACAGGAAGCCGTAGGGGCAGATCCAGCTGCAGAAGACCCGGCCCATGAAAAAGGCCAGCGCAAGCGAGCAGCAGGCGCCGAGGAGAAGGCGCGCTCCGGGCAGGCAGCCCGCGGCCGTCTGGGCCAGGGCCTGCAGGGCGGCGACGGGATCGGCAAAGGGAAGGCCGGCCAGATCCAGGGCGAAAAGGGAGCCGCGCACGGGGAAGCGCCCCTCGCCGCCGGCGTTCAGCCAGGGCAGGGCGCAGAAGGCGCAGATGACGGAAATCTGCACGAGCCTGCGGGCGGCAGTGTACCTGTCGGGCATCTTCATCGGCCTTCCTCCGGAGCCTTGAGCGTGGGCACGGCCGAAGGCGGCGGCACATTGTTCGAGACCGGCATGACCCTGACCGCGTTCACGGGACAGACATGCTCGCACACGCCGCAGCCCGCGCAGGCGTCGGTCATGGCCGGCAGGTAGCCGAAATTGAGAATGACGGCCCTGCCGCGCAGCGGGCAGCGGTCATAGCAGGTCATGCACATGATGCCCGTGGTGTAGTTGTGGCAGGCGCTCTCGAGAATGTAGGCCTGCCCCATGCGCACGTCCTTCATGTCGCGCACGGACTGGTCCAGCGCGCCGGCCGGGCAGGAGGGCACGCATCTCAGGCACAGCTGGCAGGGCCTTTCCTTGGGCTCGATAACCGGCGCCCTGCGTCCGCGCCCGAAGCCCGGCGCCGGAACAAGCGTCCGATGCGGGCAGGCCTCGATGCACTGGCCGCAGCGCACGCACAGGCGCAGAAAATCCTTTTCGGGCAGGGCGCCCGGCGGTCTCAGCGGCGGGTCGAAGGCGGACATCATTCCGCGTCCCCGCGCCGGCCGTGCCGCCCGCGGCCGCCGTCGGGCGGGCAGGCCATGTGGCCGGTCTCGTCCAGGTCGTCCTCGTAGTTGATGTAGACCACATCCATCTGGATGACGCCTTCAAGGCCGTTCAGATCCTCGAGTCCCTTCTGCAGCTCGAGGGAGCCGCGCTCGAAGACGCAGGCAAGCCTGCCGTCGGCGGCGGTCTTCGTCTCCACGACGCCGGGAAAGGCCGACACGCAGGCCAGCGTCCGTTCGCGCCGCTCCGGCTGAATCATGAGTAGTAGGGCGGCTATGGCCATGCTGCTCCTCCATCCCCTGTGCGATGCGCAAGGATGCCGCAGACGGGGCGTCTGCGGCATCCGTAACATGTGAAAGTGCAAATGGCCAGTCTGTGACTAGGCCTTGCGTATTCTCGCCGCGCAGATCTTGTACTCGGGCTCCTGCGAGGCCGGATCAAAGGCGTCCAGGAAGAGCTTGTTGACCAGCTTCTTGGGATCGAAGAAGGGCACCGCTATGAGGCCCGGCCGGCAGGTGTCGTTGACGCGGGCCGGCAGCTCCATGGCATCGCGCCTGGTTTCCACCACGACCATGTCGTCCTGCCTGATGCCGGCCCTGGCCGCGTCCTCGGGATTGATTTCCACGAAGGCTGCGGGATTGGCCTTGAGCAGTTCGGGCACCTTGCCGGTCATGGTGGCCGTGTGCCAGTGGTCGATGACGCGCATGGAGGTGAGGTACAGCGGGTATTCCGCATCCGGCTCCTCGGCCGCGCCCTTGTAGGGCCGCATCCAGATGCAGGCCCGGCCGTCCGGCTTGCCGTAGAAGAAGATGCGGTGCGGATGGTCCGCCGGCACCATCGGGTCGACGCCGCGCACGTAGCGCAGGCGTGTGCCCGGATGATCCTCGGTGGGGCAGGGCCAGATGATGCCGGATTCCCTGCGCAGCCTGTCGCGGGTCATGCCGTAG
This sequence comes from Desulfovibrionaceae bacterium, assembly GCA_030539415.1. GTDB lineage: Bacteria > Desulfobacterota > Desulfovibrionia > Desulfovibrionales > Desulfovibrionaceae > Desulfovibrio. Next base: position 8,665 of record JAUNSE010000039.1, on the reverse strand, counting down.
AAGTCGTAGGTCGTGCCTTTGGCGACCATGCGCCACTCGTTCCACACGTCCTCGGCGTTTTTGAAGTTCAGAAGCTTCGGATCGATGCCGAGGCGAAGCCCGAACTCGATGAGCGTGTTGATGGTGGGACGGCATCCGGCCGGCGGCTCCACGGCCTTTTCGGTCAGGGAGTAGCGGCGCTCGCCGCAGCCGTAGACGCCGTCGCGCTCGCACCAGAAGGCGGGCGCAAGGATGAGGTCGGCGAACTGCAGGGTCACCGCGTCGGGGAAGGCCTCGATGCAGACGATGAAGGAATCCGGATTGGACAGGGCCTTGTTGACCTTGTTCAGGTTGGGCAGGGTGTGGGCCGGATTGGTCTCGCAGATGATGAGGCATTTCACGTCGCCGCGCCCCACGGCCTCGAAGAGGGCCACGGTGTGGTAGCCCGGCTTGGGCTGGATGCGTCCCTCGGGCAGGCCCCAGAGCTTCTCCATCTCGGCGCGGTGCTTGGGATTGACGATCTGGCGGCCGGCGGGCAGGAGGTGCGAGAGGCCGCCGCCGTCGCGGACGCCGCCGCAGGCGTTGGGCTGGCCGGTGAGCGAGAAGGGCGTCGCGCCGGGACGGCAGATCTGGCCGGTCAGAAGGTGCAGGTTGTGGATCAGGTTGTTGGCGAAGACGCCCTGGACGCGCTGGTTGATGCCCATGCACCACAGGCTCATGGAGGCCGAGGATTCGGCGAACATGCGCGCGGCCTGATAGATCTGCTCCACGGGGATTCTGCAGATTTCGGCGGCGATTTCGGGCCGGTACTGCTCGAGGAAGGCCTTGTAGCCCTCGAAGTCCGAAGGCTTGCCGTCAGGCCCCATGAAGGTCACGTAGCGGCCCCAGAAGCGCGGATTGTCCAGCTCGTCGTGAATGATGACCCAGGCCATGGCGTGCATGAGCGCAAGGTCCGTGCCGGGCCGGAAGGCGATGTGCAGGTCCGCGATGCGCGAGGTGTTGGTGCGGCGCGGGTCGGCCACGATGATCTTGACGCCGGGCTCCATCTGCTTGCGCCGCGCGATGCGGCGGAAGAGCACGGGATGGGCTTCCGAGGTGTTGGAGCCGATGATGAAGAAGCAGGTGGCCTGATCGATGTCGGCGTAGGTTCCCGGAGGCTCGTCCTTGCCGTAGGTGGTCAGATGGCCGCCCACGGCCGAGGCCATGCACAGGCGCGGATTGCCGTCCACGTTGTTGGTGCCTATGCCGCCCTTGAAGATCTTGTTGGCCACATAGGTTTCCTCGGTCAGGCACTGGCCGGAGCCGTACCAGGCCACGGAATTGGGGCCGTAGGTGTCGATGCTCGTGCGGAACTTCGAGGCCATGAGGTCCAGGGCCTCGTCCCAGCCGATGGGCTCGAGGGGGCCGCCCTTTGTGCGGCGGACCATGGGCTGGGTGACGCGCTGCCTGCAGTTGAGCACCGGAATCAGCATGGCGCCCTTGAGGCAGAGCAGGCCGGCATTGTGGTTGTTGGGATCACCCTTGATGGCCACGGCCTTGCCGTCCTTCACGCCGATCATGACACCGCAGCCGGTGCCGCAGTAGCGGCAGACGCCCTTGACCCATTTGTCCGGGGCCCTGCTGTCCGCGGCTTCGGCGCGCGACGCAAGTCCCGGGCCGGCTGCTGCCGCCATGGCCGTCGCCATGGCGAAGCAGCGGAGAAATTCGCGACGGGAAGCATTCATATGTACATCCTCTTTGTTGCAGCTTTGTCGTGGGAGACCGTGCCCGCAACCCGCGCTACTGCAGGTCCGTCTGGGTGGTCGGCTGGCGGTACTGGTAGGCGCCGCCGTGCATCGGGCTCTGATGGTGCGGATGGCAGCTGTTGCACTCGGTGACCTTGCCGAATCTGGCCTCCATGTTCTGGATGGCCAGCGAATGGCAGCTGGCGCAGACATCGATGCCCGGACTGCGCGAGAAGGGGCGGGCGCCGTTGCCGTCGGGCATGCCGTGGCAGGTCTGGCAGCGGACCAGAGTCACGCCGTGCTTGCTCTCGTACCACTCCTGGGCGTCACGCGGCGTGGCCTTCATGTGGCAGGTGTAGCAGTCGCCCTCCATCTCGGGGGAGCTCAAGTGCCTGGCCGCCTCGCAGCGTACTTCGGGAAAGGCCCAGGCCATGTAGGCAAAGTAGGCTCCCGCCAGCACGGCCGCGCCAAGACAGCAGCCGAGGAGTATTTTGCAGGATCTTGTCATGACCGGCTCTCCTTGAGTTTTCTGGCAAATTCCTGATTGCGCGGAATGCGCTCGTCGAATACGGGCAGATGGGCGAGATTCTGATGACAGCCGACGCAGCCGCTGCGCGCCTGGCCGTTTCTGCCCAGGTAGTTGTCGTGGGCCAGCCGGCCCTCCGCGGAGACGGGGCCGTTCTTTTTGGCGTTCTGGCCGAGATCCTCGTGGCAGGCCAGACAGTTGGCGTCATCCGTGAAGCGGCGGGCCACCTTCTGCATGGCCGCCCTGTCCAGATCCTCTCCGCCATCCACCGTGTGCACCCAGATGTCTATGGCGCCCATCCAGGCCTTGGCCGTCAGCATGCGGACAATGTTGCCCGAGGGGATGTGGCACTGCGAGCAGGAGATCTCCTTCCCGTCCGCGTCCTTCGCGTGCGAGGAGGCCTGCAGTTCGTCATGGTAGACGCGCATTTCATGGCAGGAGAGGCAGAAGCCGTTGCCGGACGTGACATGCACGCCGGCCGCAACCGCGCCGACACAGCCAAGCACGATCAGGCTGCCCACAAGCAGTGTTCGTTTCTTCGGAATGGGTATGGGCATTGTGCCTCCGATATTCAGTTTGGACGGCCGCGGGGGCGGCTGTACGGCACCAGTGGGGGAACCTGTTATTTTTTTAACAAAAGAAAGTGCGCGAGCAAGGCTGTGACAAATGTCACAAAATCTGATTTTGATCTGAAAATTCACGATTTTGAATAAAACAGTGACCAGAGAACTCGAGAAAGTTTGTTAAACAAAACGAAAAATTTTTTGCGCGGCACGTCAAAATCGGCCTGTATGGCCGTTTTCCTTTGTAAAGAGAAATCGGCCAGTCCTGCTTCCGCGAGCCGCTGGGCAGCTGCGATCGTCTCAAATAATCACGCTTTTTATTGCCAGAAACGATGGTCACGCGTTCAGGCAGTGCAAAACTCACGTCAACATATTGGAATCAATATATATTATGCATGCAGACGGGGACGCGGCTGTGACGCAGGTCACGTTTGCATTCGGGTGGAAAAGTGACTTCGCTCCCGGACCCGGAATGCGCCGCAAAGCAGGCGGACAACCGCCTCGGGCCGGACGGCCGGGGCGGGCTGCCCGCATTGACGAAGGCGGGGTCGTGCTTATCTCTTCTTGCGAGAGAAGCATGCGCGCGCTTCCGGACCGCAGGCCGGTCAGACCGCCGCGTCCGGGAGAGGCGCCTTTGCGGCGCGGACTCCTTCGGCCGCGTGCCCGCCCCAGGGCCGGCACGGCCCTCTTTTTCCGCCCCGCATCCAAGTTTGGAGGAACAATGGCTGTTTCATATCAGGACTATTACAAGCTGCTTGGCGTGGAACGCTCCGCCGACAAGGAGACCATTGCCAAGGCATACAAGAAACTTGCGAGAAAATACCACCCCGATCTCAATCCCGGCGACAAGCAGGCCGAGGAGAAGTTCAAGGAAGTGAACGAGGCCTACGAGGTGCTGAAAGACCCCAAGAAGCGCCAGATGTACGATCAGCTCGGTCCCAACTGGCAGCAGGGCCAGCAGTTCAACAGCTCCGACTTCTTTGACCAGTTCGGCAACATGGGCAACTTCAGGGGCTTCGGAGACACGGGCTTCGATCCCAACCGCATGCAGTTCACCTTCGGCGGCAGCGGCCGCTCCGGCGGCATGGGCGGCAGCGGCTTCTCGGACTTCTTCGACACCCTGTTCGGCGGCGGCGCCGCCGGCGGGGGCTTCGACCGCTTCGGCCAGTCCAGGCCGCGCCGCGGCGCGGACCTCAAGACCGAAATCGCCCTCACCCTGGAGCAGGTGCAGGAGGGCGGCCGCCGCCCGATCCGCGTCTTCGGCGGCATGGGCGAGGCGCGCACCCTCGAGGTCAACGTGCCCAGAGGCATAAAGGACGGCGGAAAGCTCCGCCTGACCGGCCAGGGACAGGCCGGCCCCGGCGGAAACGGCGATCTGTACGTGACGGTGCGCTACCAGCCGCATCCGGTCTTCAAGGTGGAGGGGAACGACCTGCACTGCGACATCGACATCGCACCCTGGGAGGCCGTCTTCGGCGGCAGCCTCAAGGTGCGCACCCTTGAGGGCGATGTGGAGATTGCCCTGCCCGCCGGCTCCAACTCCGGCAGGAAGTTCCGTCTGCGCGGCCGGGGCCTCGGTCCCGACGGCCAGCGCGGCGACCTGCTGGTGCGCATCATCATCAAGATTCCGGCCAAAAGCTCCGAGAAGGAGCTGGAGCTGTGGCGCCAGCTCGCCGAGACGAGCTCTTTCAGGCCGAGATAGGAGGGGTGGATCATGTCGGACATCATCTGCAGGGAAAAGCATCTGCCCGCAGCGTCCGAACTGCTGAGCAGGAGCGAGTTTCTCGAGCTCACGGGCCTTGCCGAAAGCCTGCTGCAGGAACTGGAGCAGCTTGACTGGCTGAGCCTTGTGCGCACCCGCGAGAGCGTGCTCTTCAGCGGGCGGGACGTGTACAGGACGCGCAAGCTGGCGCGCCTGTGCGAGGATTTCGAGCTGCCCGCGCTGGGCGGCAGCATAGTGGTGGACCTGCTCGAGCGCATTGACGAGCTCGAGCGCGAAGTGGCCAGACTCAGGCATTTCAGCTAGCCGCGGACGCCTCATTTTGAGGCGCGGGCTCAGGTGTCGCGGGGCGCCCCGCGGCCGGACCGTGCGATCCGGCCGCCGGGGCGCTCTTTCCTTTGCGGCACGGCGTGCGGCAGAAGTCCTCGTAACACGCGCAAGTGCCTTTTTTGACGCCGGTCCGTCCCGCGGCTAGACTTTCAGAACAAATTGCCAAGCGATGCGCCCGCCCGGACCCGCGCGGCCGGCGGCGCGCGCAAAACCACGGGAGACCCAGCAGCCATGACCAGCATACTCTGCCTGTATCTCGCTCTTGCCAACATCTGCGGCTTCGCGCTCATGGGCAGCGACAAGAAGCGGGCCAGGGAGGGGCGCTGGCGCATACCCGAAGCCAGGCTCTTCACTGTCGCCCTGTGCGGCGGCAGCGCGGGCTCCATCCTCGGCATGTACTTCTTCCGCCACAAGACGCACAAGAAGCTCTTTGCCATGGGCCTGCCGGCCCTGCTCGCGCTGCAGGCCGTCCTGTGCGCCGCGCTGACCGTGTCCGATGCCGGGCACAGCGCCGTGCTCGAATTTCTGTCCATGCCGCGCTGAACATGTTTTTTTTCAGTCCGGCTGCCTGAAACTCTGGACAAAAAAAGTGCCATGCTTATCTATTGAGTCAGGAAGAGCGGGACAGAGGCGCTGACAGGCAGCGCAGTCTGCGAATCTCACGCGGACCGCCGGCCGTCATCTCCCTGACACGCGAATCCGAACACGTTGTTCCCGAAAGACGCAAACGCACACTGCAGACAGACTGCAGACAATCTCAAACGCAGGTCCAGGCTTCCTTTTTGAAGGAGCGTCTGCTTCTGCGCCCGTCGCAGGACAATGCAGAGCGACTGCCGGAAGACCGGCACAGCGGCGTCCTCCCTGGAACACGCGGCAGAACTGACAAAGGACATCCTTCCGCTCCCCCGGGAGCGGTGGCGGCGGGCTTTTCCCGCCGAGGAGACAGCATGAATATAGAAAAGTTCACAGACAGGGCCCGCGAGGCCCTGAGCGACGCCCAGAGCCTTGCCAACGGCATGGGGCATCAGGAGACCGACAGCGCCCATCTGGCGCTGGCCCTGGTGCGCCAGGACAACGGCATCGTTCCGGCCATCCTGGACAAGATGGGCGTGCCTCTCAAGGCGTTCGAGGTCGCCGTCGAGGAGGCCGTGCGCAAGCGTCCCTCCGTCTCCGGACTGGGCATGGAGCCCGGCAAGATTCTGATCAGCCAGCGGCTGGCCAAGGTCATCGCCGGGGCGCAGCAGGAAGCCTCCCGCATGCATGACGAGTACGTCAGCGTGGACCATCTCTTCTGCGCCCTCACGGACGAGCCCTCGGACACCCCGCTGGGCAGGACGCTCGGCGAATACCGCATCAGCCGCACCTCCTTCCAGAAGGCCATGAGCGAGCAGCGCAACGGCGCGAGGGTCACCAGCCCCACGCCCGAGGACACTGTCGAGGCGCTGTCCAAGTACGCCCGCGACCTGCTGAAGGACGCCCGCGACGGCAAGCTCGACCCGGTCATCGGCCGCGACGAGGAAATCCGCCGCGTGGTGCGGATCCTCTCCCGCCGCACCAAGAACAACCCCGTCCTCATCGGCGAGGCCGGCGTCGGCAAGACGGCCATCGTGGAAGGCCTGGCCTTCCGCATCATCAAGGGCGACGTGCCCGAGAACCTCAAGGGCCACAAGCTCTACGCCCTGGACATGGGCGCCCTCATTGCCGGCGCCAAGTACCGCGGCGAGTTCGAGGAGCGCCTGAAGGCCGTTCTCAAGGAGGTCGAGAAGAGCGAAGGCACCATCATCCTCTTCATCGACGAGCTGCACACCATCGTGGGCGCGGGCAAGACCGACGGCGCCATGGACGCCGGCAATCTGCTCAAGCCCATGCTGGCCCGCGGCGAGCTGCACTGCATCGGCGCCACCACCCTGGACGAGTACCGCAAGTACGTGGAGAAGGATCCGGCCCTCGAGCGCCGCTTCCAGCCCGTGGTTGTGGACGAGCCCACGGTCGAGGACGCCATCTCCATCCTGCGCGGCCTGAAGGAGCGCTTCGAGGTCCACCACGGCGTGCGCATCAGCGACTCCGCCCTGGTGGAGGCCGTCACGCTCTCGAGCCGCTACATCCCCGACCGCCAGCTGCCCGACAAGGCCATTGACCTCATCGACGAGGCGGGTGCCATGATCCGCACGGAAATCGACTCCCTGCCCACCGAGCTGGACGAGGTCAACCGCAAGGTCATGCAGCTGGAGATCGAGCGCGAGGCCCTGCGCAAGGAGAGCGACGACGCCTCCCGCGAGCGTCTCGGAAAGCTCGAGAAGGAGCTGGCCGACCTGCATGACGAGCAGACGGCCAAGCGTCTGCAGTGGGAGCGCGAGAAGGGCGAGATCGAGAAGGTCCGTCAGCTCAAGGCCGAAATCGAGAAGGTCAACGGCCAGATCGAGGAGGCCAAGCGCATCGGCGACTACAGCCGCGCCTCGGAGCTGAGCTACGCGAAGCTCCCGCAGCTGAGGAAGGATCTGGAGCAGGCCTCCCAGGTGCAGGGCGGCGAGGGCCGTCTCCTGCGCGAGGAGGTGGGGCCGGACGATGTGGCCGAAATCGTGGCCAAGTGGACCGGCATCCCGGTGACGAGGCTCCTGCAGTCCGAGCGCGACAAGCTGCTGAAGCTGGGCGATCAGCTGCATCAGCGCGTGGTCGGCCAGGACGAGGCCGTCAAGGCCGTGTCCGAAGCCATCCTGCGCGCCAGGGCGGGGCTTGCGGATCCCTCGAGACCCACGGGCTCCTTCCTCTTCCTGGGCCCCACGGGCGTCGGCAAGACCGAGCTCTGCAAGACCCTGGCCGAAGCCCTTTTCGACACCGAGGAGAACATGGTCCGTCTGGACATGAGCGAATACATGGAGAAGTTCTCCGTGTCCCGCCTCATCGGTTCGCCTCCGGGCTACGTGGGCTTCGACGAGGGCGGTCAGCTCACCGAGGCCGTGCGCCGCAAGCCCTATTCCGTGGTGCTCTTCGACGAGATCGAGAAGGCCCATCCGGACGTGTTCAACGTGCTTCTGCAGGTTCTGGACGACGGCCGCCTGACCGACAGTCAGGGCCACACCGTGGACTTCCGCAACACCATCATCATCATGACCTCCAATATCGGCTCGCAGCGCCTGCTGCAGGGCATCGACGCCCAGGGCGGCCTGGACGAGGGGGCCAGAAAGGATGTGCTGGCCGAGCTGAAGAAGCACTTCAGGCCGGAATTCCTCAACCGCATCGACGAAACGGTCATCTTCACGCCCCTGCGGCGCGCCGAGGTGGCCCGCATTGTCGAGCTGCAGCTGGATCTGCTGCGCCGCCGCCTGGCGGACCGCCAGATCGGCCTGATGCTCACGCCCGAGGCGCAGGAATTCGTGGCCGAGGAGGCCTACGATCCCATCTACGGCGCCCGTCCGCTCAAGCGCTACGTGCAGCACTGCATCGAGACGCCGCTGGCCAGAGACCTCATCTCCGGCAGCGTGCGCGACGGCCAGACCGTGACCGTCGGCGTGCGGGACAATGCTCTGGTGCTCACGGCCGGAGACAGCCGTCAGAGCGCCGAATAACACACTGGCAACCCGCGGTCCGGGCTCCTGCGCCCGGATCGCGGAAGGCATGAAGGCCGCGCTTTTTTCCCGAACCGGGAGAGGGGCGCGGCCTTTTCTCATGCCCGGAGACGGCCTTGCGGACGGCCTGAAAGAAGCGGGCGCCCGCTTCCGCCTTTCTTCCGCGCAAGGCTCTGCCCCCGACCGCGCGCTATAAATATAACCTAGTTCCCCGACCTATTTGTAAGGGAAACCAAAAACCTCCGATTCTGTCGGAG
>JAUNSE010000521.1 GCA_030539415.1 Desulfovibrionaceae bacterium | reverse complement strand
AATATGGAAGGAATGGAACAGAAGATTGATGTCAGCGCCCTCATCAGGGAGGGAGCCATGCTGAGAGCCCGCATGAAGGCCGATGAAATCCGTCTCAGGGAAATCAGCGCCACACTGGCCAAACTGGCCTCCTGCGGAGAGAACGGCGGTGGCGGGACAGTCGCCGGAGAGGGCTGCAGGGCTGTTGTTCGACGCACGAGCTCGGTGAAGTGGGATCAGCAGATCCTCAGGTCTGCCGCCGAAAAGCTCGGCCCCGAAGAGTTCGGCAGAGTTTTTGCGACCGTGTACAAGCCGGTCAGTGCCGCTGCCTACCGGGACTGGAGCAATGATCCGGCCGTAAGCAGCGAGAACAAGGACCTTGTCGCCCAGGCCCGCAAGGTCACGAGCACCGCCGCGGCCGTCCAGTTCATCCTGCAGGAGAGCGACGCCGACGGGACGGAGGCTGGCGGCGACGCGGCCGCGTCTTCCGGTGAGTAGTCCGCGAGGCGGCGTTTTTGCGTTTCACATACTGAGCTCTTATTCGCCTGACTCGTGCGCTGTCTGCGGGTACCTGACGCACACAGCGACACTGCTTCGGCATCACTATGATAACCTGGCCGCAGATTCCTTGCGGCCTGTTTTTTGACTGTCCAGGGCAGTTGCCATATCTCCATTTGTGATCTATGATTTTTTAATACGAGAAATAAAACTTTTCAGACAGGGATGTTCCCGAGATTTCCTGCCTTCAGAAAATCTTCGGCCGGTCCGGGTGCGCCCGGACCGGCCTTGTCCCAGGGAGGAGACATGCACGAGAGCAGCCGCATCCCGCCCGGCGCCCTGGCCTGGCACCTCACGCCGTCCTTCGACTCGACCGTCACCGACAGGCCGAGGGACCGGTACACCTTCTTCCGCTTCGAATCCTTCTGGCGCGAACAGACGGGCCGGCCTCTGCAGCCGTCCGACTTCCGCGAACTGGGCCTTGCCGATGACAGCGGTCTGCTGACCGTTGCCGGCACCCTCATGGCGGATCAGCGACTTGTGTTCAGCTCGCGGGTCTTCTGCACCCGCTGGAACGGTTTGGACAAGGCCTGCAGTCCTGGTGACGATGCTCTGGACAGTCAGGAGTTCGAGGGGCGCCTCGTGCACCTGCTGGAGGAGAGCTGTCATTTTGTCAGGAGAAACTCCTGCCTGCGCTTCAGAAAGCTGGCCATGAGCCGTCTCGAAAAGCCGGACTACCGGCAGGATGCTGTCAGGGAGGCCATCGTCAATGCCCTGGTGCACAGAGACTACAGGACGAACGGCAGCGAGGTGCAGATACATCTGTTTGATGACCGCATGGAGATCTGGTCGCCCGGCGGCATGACTGACGGAAGTCCCATCCAGGACAGGGACGCCGCCGCTGTCCCGGCCGCCCACCGCAATCCCGTCCTTGTCGGCCTGTTCAGACGTCTGGGCCTGATGACCGGCGAAGGCGGGGGGCTGAAAACCATACTGTCCTCCCTGCCGGCCGAACTCGACGTGATGGAGCGGGCCTGGCCCGGCTTCTATTCGACGCGCACCCATTTCCAGGTGATGCTGAAAAACCTGAACTGGCACGCAGACAGGATGTGCCGGGACCTCGACCCGAAGCTGCACTCTCTGCTCAGGTGGTGCAGGGAATCCAGGACAAGGGAGCAGATAGGTGAGTACATGGGCATCCCGAGCGCCCGCTTTGTCCGGGAGCATGTCATCGGGCCGCTTCTGAAGAGCGGCTATCTCAGGATGGTCTATCCCGACAGTCCCAGGAGCCGATACCAGAAGTACGTCTCAGCCTGCTGGCTGTATCAGTCCGAGTGACAGGCCCCTCACTTCTCGAAGGCCCAGGACTGCTCGAGGTCCTTGCGGACAGATTCCATGCCGCCGTCCGCATTGGTCAGGCTGCGGCCGAGCAGGTCGCGCAGCTCAAGGTCATTGACCGGGCTGCGCTCCATGGCCTGCA
>JAUNSE010000038.1 GCA_030539415.1 Desulfovibrionaceae bacterium | reverse complement strand
GAGGACTTCGGGCGCGGGCTCCTGCCCGGCCACGCGGCCGACGGCCAGCTGCACGACAAGACCGGAGCCCTCGTCGAGCCTGGTGGACAGGGAGTAGACGGGATTCGGGGCCGAGCCGGGGTTGGCGGCCAGGAAGGGCTGGTACTCGCGCGGCGTGCTCTCGCCCTGTCTCAGGCCCGTGACCCTGTCCACGCTGTAGACCAGGTAGTGCTGCATGTCGTAGCCGGCGGGCCGGATGATGTACTGGTCACGCCTGTGATCCAGGCGGATCGGGTTGCCCGACATGGGGAAGATGTTGACCGCGGGCGCGGCGAAGAGCCGGATATGGTCCGTGCGGAAGGAGGGCAGCTCGTCGGGAAGATCGCCCAGCTCCACTTCGAGCGTGAAGCTCCGGCCCATGCCGCGGGTCGTCCACCTGTCGAAATTGAGAATCTCGACCAGGCAGAAGCGCTCGGGCATCATGAAGAATTCCTGCAGGTAGCGGAAGCCGCAGAAGGAGCCGGCGGGATAGGGGATGATGTCCTCGCCCTCGTTGAAGGCGGCCAGATGCAGGGAGGAGGCCGGCAGCGTGAAGGCCTCTGCGCCCCTCGCGCTTTCGGGCACGAGGCGCAGGCCGCGGCAGTGATGGCACAGAAGCATGAGGCGTCTTGCCGCGTCGGCGTAGGCGCCGGTGAAGTAGAGGCGCAGGCTTTTGCCTGTGGCCGCCTGCAGGGGCAGACTGTTGAGCGTGGAGAATTCCAGCACCAGCCTGCCCGTGCCGGCCCGGCCGGGGCGCAGGTCGACCTTCGAGAGCTCGAGCGGGGCCACCTCCACATCCGAGCAGGTGGCGAAGGGGCAGGAGGTTCCGTCCACCTCCACGGAGTTGATGAGCGTGCCGCGGCGGATGGTCAGGCACTCGCGCAGGGCCCTGCGCGGCGTGAAGGAGATGATGGTCGAGCTCGGCACCGGACGCAGGTAGTGCGGCGCCACCATGTTCAGCAGGGAGTGGATGATTTCCGGCAGCTGGTCGTCCAGCTTCTCGCGGATGTTGGCGGAAAGGTAGGCGGTGCCTTCGAGCAGGCGCTCGACGTCCGGATCCGTGCCCTCGTCGGAAAGCATGGGCGCAAGCGCGGGATGTCTGCGGGAGAAGCTCTTTCCCCGCTCGCGGAGCAGATCGAGCTCGCGCTGGAAGTAGTCGGAAATCATGCGTAGCCCCTGATTTCAATACGGCCGTCGGGCAGGAGTATGGTCTCGAAAAGGACCGGCACCAGCGTGCCTTCGTTGTCCACCTTGGCCGACAGGGAGAAGGCCATGGAAAAGGCGCTGTTGGACTCGGGCTTGTACTTCACCTGCACGTCGTGCAGACGGGGCTCGTAGCGGGCGATGATGGACTCCATCAGATTCTCGAGCGTCTCCACTTCCTCGCCGCCGACATGCGCGAAGTTGGTGATGTCGGGAAGGCCCATGTCCGGCGCGATCGCCGTGCTGCCCTGACGGGTGTTGAGCAGGCGTCCGAGATAGCTGCCGACAGAGGAGACGTGCCTTGTCAGGGCGTTGCCCTGCTGCTGCGCCCCCGGCCTTTCGGCATTCATGATGCGTTCGAGAAGGCGTCCTTCCATGAAAAAACCGTCTGCTGAAAAATGAACATGGGATTTCCGGCAGGAAGAAGCTTCCGGCCGGAAATCCTGGCATCCTGACAGTGTGCCGGAACGGATGCGCCATCCGTCCCGGCCAGCTTTTTCTTAAAGTCTACTTCTTCCAGTCGTCAACGTACTCGATGTTGCCGTCGTTGTACGTCCAGGTGATCTTGGAGTAGGTGAAGCTGACGGATTCGATGTCCGTGTAGGGCTTGTTCTCGGGCAGGAAGGTGAGGGGGGTTTCCTTCTTGATGGAGACCACGATGGCGTCTTCAAGCTTGATGGTGAAGTACTTGGACTCGGTGCCGTCGGCCTCGATGCGGTAGTGGTCCAGGGTCACGGTGCACTGCTCGCCGGTGCAGCAGGCCTTGTACAGCTTGGGAGTGGCCTGATCCAGGTGCTTCGTGACAGTCAGGGGATGATGGATGCGCTGGCCGGTGGGCAGGCCGGTGTGGGTGTCCTTGGGGATCTCGACCAGGTGCTCGGCGCCGAACACCAGGATCATGTCCTTCTTGTCGCCGCCCTGGGGGCAATCGCCCTTGATCTCGCCCTGGGTCTTGCCTTCAACCTTCATGTACGCAGTGAGAGCCATGGTAATACCTCGCTAACTGTATGAGTATTGTTGTGTCCCTGCCCGGAGCGCGGGCCCCGGGCAGGGGCGTGGTTGCGTCTAGTTCTTGTCCAGCTTGCCCACAAGGGAGAGGGTGAAGCTGGCGCCCATGTACTTGAAGTGCGGACGGGCCAGAATGTCCACACTGTACCAGCCAGGCTCGCCCGGCACGTCGCTGACCACGACCTTGGCCATGCGCAGGGGGCGCTTGCTGCGGGTGACCGGGTCCGGATCGTCCATCTCGGTCACATACTGGCTGATCCACTTGTTGAGCTCGCGGTCCAGGTCGGCACGCTCCTTCCAGGTGCCGATGTTCTCCCTCTGGATGACCTTGATGTAGTGCGCGAGCCTGTTCATGATCATCATGTAGGGAAGCTGGGTGGAGAGCTTGTAGTTGAGCTCCGCCTCCTTGCCCTCGGGCGTGTTGGGGAAGACCTTGGGCTTCTGGCAGGAGTTGGCGGAGAAGAAGGCCGCGTTGTCGGCGCCCTTGCGCATGGTCAGGGCGATGAAGCCCTCCTCGGCGAGCTCGTATTCGCGGCGCTCGGAAATAAGCACCTCGGTGGGAATCTTGGTCTGGATCTGGCCCATGGACTCGAAGTTGTACACGGGCAGGTTGTCCACGGCGCCGCCGCCCTGGGGGCCGATGATGTTGGCGCACCAGCGGTACTGGGCGAAGCTGTCGGTCAGGCGGCTGCCCAGCGCGAAGGCGGTGTTGCCCCAGCAGAAGTCGTCGGAGGTGTTGGCCTCCTCCTCGAAGACGAAGCTCTTGGCCGGCACGGTGTCGGAGCCGTAGGGCACGCGCAGAAGGAAGCGCGGCAGGGTCAGGCCCACGTAGCGGGCGTTCTCGCTTTCGCGGAAGCCGCGCCACTTGGTGTACTGCGGCATTTCGAAGATGGACTTGAGGTCCTTCAGATTGGGCAGCTTCTCCCAGGACTCGATGCCGAAGAAGTCCTTGCTGGCGGCGCTGATGAAGGGCGCGTGGGACATGGCCGACACTGCGGCCAGGTTGGTCAGCAGGGCCATGTCCTGGGTGCCGGGGCCGAGCTCGTAGTTGCCGATGATGACGCCGACGGGCTGGCCGCCGAACTGGCCGTACTCGGCCGTGTAGACGTTCTTGTACAGGCCGGAGCGGGTGATCTCGGGGGCGTCCTCGAAATCGTCCAGCAGATCCTGCTTGGAGGCGTTGATGAATTCGACCTTGATGTTCTGGCGGAAGTCGGTGCGGTCGACCAGGAACTTCATGCCGCGCCAGGCGGATTCGAGCGCCTGGAACTCCCTGCTGTGCAGGATGACGTTGACCTGGGCGGACAGCTTGGCGTCCACATCGGCCATCATCTTGTCGACAAGAGCCGTGGAGACCTTGGTCGTCGACTGCTCGCCGACAATTTCCTTCAGGAAGGCGCGCAGGCCGTCCCTGGTGGCGGAGAAACCCTCTTCGCCGGGCTTGAGCTTGCTGGCCTCGACTATTTCGTCAAGCAGGCTGAACGCGGAGGCCTCGGCCTGCGCCTGCTCGGGTGCGTTCTGTGATTCCATCATTGATCTTTTCCCCTGTGGCATCCAAAGCCGCCCCGCCGCGGTCTGTCCGGGCGGGCGGACGGACGCGTGCCGTGCTTACTTGTCGTCCAGGCCCAGTTCCTTGAGCAGCGTGTCGCGGGCGGCCTCGTTGGTCACCATCTCCTGAACCTTCTTGCGGAAGTCGGGGACGTTGGCCAGGGGGCCCTTGAGGGCCTTGAGAGCCTCGCGCAGCTGCAGGAGCTTGGTCAGCTCGGGAATCTGGGAGACAACGGCATCGGGAGAGAAGTCGCTGAGCTTTTCGAACTTGAGATTGACAGCCATCTGGGCATCAGGATCATCAGCGAGCTTGTTGGGCACGTTGATGTTCAGCGAAAGCCCCTGGGCCTTCATGACATCGTTGAAATTGTCCTTGTCGACGGAGACCGGGGCGCGGTCCTCGACGGCCCGATCGTCGGCGCGCTGCGTGAAGTCGCCAAGCACCATCAGCTTGAGGGGCAGCTCCACATCTTCCTGAACGTTGCCAGTGGCAGGGCGGTAGACAATATTTACACGCTCCTTGGGGGCAACGGAACCTTCTTTGGCCATGAGCTTCTCCTGAATCTATTCTAGCGGATACCAAATGCAGACTTTTGAGTCGGGCACATCCGAGTTTCTGCGGGAAACAAGAATAATGCCGCTCTCTGTGCTGCTGTCTTCTGGGAAGCATCTGTTAGGAAATCGAATATCGAATTCACAGCTGCTTGTCAATTAAAAATAATGTGAAAATTTAATGTTAAAAGTTTGAAATACAATAATATCAAAAAGTTAAATAATTAAATTTTTAACTGATGACATTGAAACCAGTTGAACTGCGCCGCAGGTCTTCGGGTGCCCCGCATCCGTTCCCTCTCCATCCGGCGGCAGTGCCGGCCGCCCGAAAGCGGCTTCCTGGCCGAAAGGGCGCCGCGGCCGGGCCTGGCCCGCGGGGGGAACATCATCTGCGGCAGATCTTTTGTAGCACGCTATCCAACGCTCTTCCAAGTCGCAAAATGGCCATGGGCGGGTATTCCTGAGGTGTTGGAGAGAAAAGGGCAGTGCCCGGGGCCGCACAGTTCCGGCGCAAATGATGCCCGGGGGAACCGTTGCGATCGAAACAGATGCCCGAGGGTATCTGTAACAGGCTATTCTGCAGAAAAAGGCCTTCAATCCGCCGGCTGAAAGAGAGCCATGCAGTTGAGTTTATGACAAAAAAGCGATGAATGAACAAAAATTCCTGATCTGTTTCTGCTAGTGAAACATGTTTCACATGCAGGATTATGATCAACAATTCTGTAGATCATTGTTCACATGTCCATTGCGCATGTGGCTACGCCTATCTCAGTACTATGACAAGATTAGATTCAAATGTTACAAAACAAAATCGCTGCTGCATCTGAAGGCAGAAATCCCGCCTCCATCTGCCGGGCCGGCCGTTCAGGCAGTATCAGGCAATCATTTGCGACAAAAATGGCTGTCAAAGCCGGTGCCGTGCGTTCTGTGATTCCATCATTGATCTTTTCCCCTGTGGCATCCAAAGCCGCCCCGCCGCGGTCTGTCCGGGCGGGCGGACGGACGCGTGCCGTGCTTACTTGTCGTCCAGGCCCAGTTCCTTGAGCAGCGTGTCGCGGGCGGCCTCGTTGGTCACCATCTCCTGAACCTTCTTGCGGAAGTCGGGGACGTTGGCCAGGGGGCCCTTGAGGGCCTTGAGAGCCTCGCGCAGCTGCAGGAGCTTGGTCAGCTCGGGAATCTGGGAGACAACGGCATCGGGAGAGAAGTCGCTGAGCTTTTCGAACTTGAGATTGACAGCCATCTGGGCATCAGGATCATCAGCGAGCTTGTTGGGCACGTTGATGTTCAGCGAAAGCCCCTGGGCCTTCATGACATCGTTGAAATTGTCCTTGTCGACGGAGACCGGGGCGCGGTCCTCGACGGCCCGATCGTCGGCGCGCTGCGTGAAGTCGCCAAGCACCATCAGCTTGAGGGGCAGCTCCACATCTTCCTGAACGTTGCCAGTGGCAGGGCGGTAGACAATATTTACACGCTCCTTGGGGGCAACGGAACCTTCTTTGGCCATGAGCTTCTCCTGAATCTATTCTAGCGGATACCAAATGCAGACTTTTGAGTCGGGCACATCCGAGTTTCTGCGGGAAACAAGAATAATGCCGCTCTCTGTGCTGCTGTCTTCTGGGAAGCATCTGTTAGGAAATCGAATATCGAATTCACAGCTGCTTGTCAATTAAAAATAATGTGAAAATTTAATGTTAAAAGTTTGAAATACAATAATATCAAAAAGTTAAATAATTAAATTTTTAACTGATGACATTGAAACCAGTTGAACTGCGCCGCAGGTCTTCGGGTGCCCCGCATCCGTTCCCTCTCCATCCGGCGGCAGTGCCGGCCGCCCGAAAGCGGCTTCCTGGCCGAAAGGGCGCCGCGGCCGGGCCTGGCCCGCGGGGGGAACATCATCTGCGGCAGATCTTTTGTAGCACGCTATCCAACGCTCTTCCAAGTCGCAAAATGGCCATGGGCGGGTATTCCTGAGGTGTTGGAGAGAAAAGGGCAGTGCCCGGGGCCGCACAGTTCCGGCGCAAATGATGCCCGGGGGAACCGTTGCGATCGAAACAGATGCCCGAGGGTATCTGTAACAGGCTATTCTGCAGAAAAAGGCCTTCAATCCGCCGGCTGAAAGAGAGCCATGCAGTTGAGTTTATGACAAAAAAGCGATGAATGAACAAAAATTCCTGATCTGTTTCTGCTAGTGAAACATGTTTCACATGCAGGATTATGATCAACAATTCTGTAGATCATTGTTCACATGTCCATTGCGCATGTGGCTACGCCTATCTCAGTACTATGACAAGATTAGATTCAAATGTTACAAAACAAAATCGCTGCTGCATCTGAAGGCAGAAATCCCGCCTCCATCTGCCGGGCCGGCCGTTCAGGCAGTATCAGGCAATCATTTGCGACAAAAATGGCTGTCAAAGCCGGTGCCGTCAGGCTAGAGTGAAGCCGTGAAAAGCCGGTGACGCTCTTTTTCGGGCGGGGTCCCGTCCGTTCTTCGGGCCCGGCCCGCGCCGGCATGCATGCGGGGCACGCTGCGCATTCAGCCGCATCCGCCGGAAAGTGCGCGCCTGTCCCGGATCGCTACAGACAATTCCGACACGGAAGGATTCAAAAGGAGAACGCCATGTCCATTCTCTCCAGCAAAGCCGCGCCGCGCCTCATGTCCCTTCTGCTTGCCGCGGCCCTGCTTCTCCAGTGCGGCCCGGCACTGGCCGCCGACGAGGCCGGCAGGGCCGCCCCGCAGGATCGCGCCGCTGCCGCTGCCGCGGAAATGCAGCGCCTCTACGGCCAGGCTCCGGTGCCCTTTGCCGACACCGACCCCGAATTCGCCGCCGTGCGCGACAGGCTCATCTACGGCCAGATTGCCCAGCGCGGCGTTCTGAAGCAGGATCAGCGCCAGCTGGTCACCCTCGTCTGCCTTGCCGCCCTGGGATCCGAATCCGCCGTCGCCCGCCAGGCGCAGGCCAGCCTTGCCGCCGGCGTCAGCCCCGAGGCGGTCAGGGAGGCCGTCTATCACGTGACGCCCTATATCGGCATGGTCCGGGCAGAAACAGCCCTCTCGGCCGTGAACGGCGTGTTCAGGGAGAAGGGGATAGCCCTGCCTCTGGCCGATCAGGGCACGGTGACCGAGGAGACGCGCTTCAAGGACGGTCTGGCCCTGCAGAGCGGCATCTTCGGCCAGCGCATCCTCGACATGCACAAGAACGCCCCCGAAGGCCAGAAGGACATTGTCGTGGACTACCTCTCCGCCTGGTGCTTCGGCGACACCTACACGCGCAAGGTGCTCGACATTCAGATGCGCGAGCTTCTGACCTTCGCCGCCATCGTCTCCCTTGGCGGCTGCGACGGCCAGGCGCTCGGCCACGCCAGAGGCAATCTCGATGTGGGCAACTCCCAGCAGATGCTGGTCGACGCCCTGGCCCAGTGCCTGCCCTACATCGGCTTCCCGCGCACGCTCAACGGCCTTGCGGCGGTCAACAAGGCAGCCGCGAAGTAGCGGCCGCAGGCTCCCCCGCAATCCGCCCGCTTTCTCCGCCCTCCGACGCACCCGCGCCGGAGGGCCGGTCATTCAGGAACAGTGCCGGGCATGCGGCCCGGCATGGAGGTCTATCATGGCAAAAGTGCTTGTCGCCTATTTCTCCGCCTCCGGGCAGACCGCCCGCGCGGCCGCGGCGCTGGCCCGAGCGGCCGGCGCGGACCTGTTCGAAATCCGTCCCGCGCGCCCCTATACGGACGCCGATCTGGACTGGACGAACAAGAGCAGCCGCAGCAGCGTGGAGATGGCCGACCCCGCGTCCAGACCGGAAATCGCCGCCATGCCGGACAATATGGCGGACTACGAAGCGGTCCTCGTGGGCTTCCCCATCTGGTGGTACACCGCGCCGCACATCATTCTGAACTTCCTTGAGTCCGCCGACCTCGCCGGCAGGACCGTGGCCGCCTTCGCCACGTCCGGCGGAAGCCCCATGGGGCGTACGGACAGCGACCTTAAAAAGGTCTGCCCCGCCGCCCGCTGGCTGAAGGGGCGTCTGCTGCGCCCGAGCCTGACCGAGGGCGAGGCGGCCGCCTGGCTTGCCGAACTCGGTCTTCTGCCCGCGGCAGGATAGAGCCGGCGCTCATGCCAGCGCCAGGGTGCGCAAAAAGCGCCGCAGGGCCGCGACGGACTGTTCCGCCGCGGCCTTCTTGCCCAGCGGGGGCAAAGCGGATACTCTGCCCCCGGGGCTTGCCGCAAGGCCCCGCATGTCTTTTCTGCACTCAGGGACACAAGGAGCGAAACTTGAGCGAGACCATTGACGAACTGACCATCAATTTCGTTGACGATGATGGCCATGAGGTGATCAGGGAGCTGGACAAGGTGATACTGAGCAGGGGCGCCTGGACAACCATCCTCTTCCGCTACAAGGAATGGCGCCCCCAGACCGACGACTACAGCCCGGACAAGTACTCGCTGCGCCGCTACAAGAAGTCCGCCGGGCAGTACCGCTCCCAGTCCAAGTTCAATATTTCCAGCCCCGATCAGGCGCACAAGATAATTGACGCTCTGAGCCGCTGGCTGAAGGACGCGGAAGCGGAGGGGGCGGAGTAGGCCGTCTTCGCGAAGAGAATCCGGTCCGACATCCGGGCTGAGCGCGAAAGCTCCGGCAGAACGCGCGGACAGTTCCGGACACGGACGACAAAGGGCGCGTCTTCCCGATATCGGGGAAGGCGCGCCCTTGTCGCTTCTGCTGAATATTGAAGGCGAAGCGCCCCGCCTAGATGGCGCCGTGCTCCACAAGGATGAGAATGCCGATGGCCAGCAGGGCAAGGCCGCCGGCTATGCCGCTCCAGCGGCGTATGGCCTCGACCCTGCCGATGCAGGCGCCGATGAACATGCCTCCCAGGCTGATGCCGGCGCAGACGATGCCGATGACGACGGACGGCCAGAGCACGGGCACCTGCAGCATGGCGAAGGAGAAGCCGACGGCCAGGGCGTCGATGCTCGTGGCCTCGGCCAGCTCCAGACTGGTCCAGCCCGACGTGGGGTCTACCTTCTTTTAGGTCTCGTCCTCCGATGCCGTGACAGTCTCCCAGATGAGCTTGCCGCCCACGATGAAGAGCAGGCCGCAGGCCAGCCAGTGGTCCCAGCGCTCGACAAGATGCAGGATGTTCGCCCCCAGAAACCAGCCGGTGATCGGCATGAGGCACTGGAAGATGCCGAAGGCCGCGGGCATGCGCACGAAGGGCCCCAGGGCCGGCCTGCGCAGGGTGACGCCGGTGGTGACGGAAACGGCAAAGGCATCCATGGACAGGGCGACGGCTATGGCCAGAACTTCAATCAGCGACATGGCAGGGCTCCCGGGACGTGAACGGAAGAGGGCGGCATCGGACGGCGGGCGGACAGCGGCTGTCCGCGCAATGTCGGGGGAGCGGAACTATATGGCATTGCAGACAAAAGCGCAATACTTCATGTTCCAGGCGGGCCGCTCCCCTTCCTGTGTCCGCATATCTTCGCGCAGGGGCGCCGGAAGAAGGCGGGAGCCCGCGCCCAGACGGAATGCCCGCAGGAAAGTGTCTAGCTATTATCCACTCTGCGCGCCTGATTCATCCGCCTGTTGAAAAACTATCCAGATCGGGTACAGTTTTTTTGACCGGAGCCGATAGGGCTTTCAGGCGCAAAGTGCGGCGCAGGGCCCCTCCGGGGGAAAATTCCGGCTGCGGCACGCTTTGTGCAAATTCACTGTGCAGCAAACCTCCACCCATGCTCTGCCTCTCCGCCCTGGAGGGATGGCGGCCGCGGCAGAGCCTTGAGTGCCATTTTCAGGATGTATTCAGGATGAATGTTATGCGCAGACAGATGCCGTCGTCTCTCCTGCTTTTGCTCCCGCTCCTTCTTCCGCTCCTCGTGCTTGCCTCGCAGGCATGGGCCGACACGGCCGGACGAGGTTCGGACAGCGCGGCGGGCTGCCAGTGGGACAAGCTCTATCAGTGCCTTGACGACCTCCCCGAGGACCGTCAGGCGCGGGCGAGCGAGATAGTCTCCGAATCCCTGCCGGCCCTGCAGGCCATAGACGCGCGCATTTCCCTCAAGATGGACGAACTGAAGGCCGTCACCTATTCCGACGAGGCCGACGCCGAGACTCTGCCCAAACTGGGCATGGACCTGCAGAGGCTGCGCAACGAGATGCGCGATGCCCTCATGCAGGTCAACCTGCGCCTCATGCGCGAGGTGGGCGTGCAGATGCCGCCTCCGGCAGGACGCGGATGCCGCTCCATGCGCGTCTTCCATCACGGCGGGGAGTGAGGCGCCAGGCCGGCTCCGGGAACGGCAGCCGGCCGATGCCGCGGGACAGAAGATCATGCTCCGGCACGCGCGTGCCTGGAGTGAAGACAAAAAGACGGGCGGAAAAGCGGGACTGATCCCCGCCTTTCCGCCCGTCCTTTCATTCTGATTTCCGCGTTCGGGCCCTAGCCTTCGTAGAAGGCTGCGTAGGCCTGATAGGAGGCGTACACGTCAACCACGCTGGAGAGCTCGAAGGGCGAGTGCAT
>JAUNSE010000520.1 GCA_030539415.1 Desulfovibrionaceae bacterium | reverse complement strand
CCCGGTGAACGAGAGCCCGGCTGAGCATATGGCCGCAGCGCCTTCCGCAGGCGGCACCGGCACTGCAATGGGCACCGGAACGGGCACCGCAGCGGCTCAGGAAGCTGGATCCGAAACCGCCTCAAGCCCCGCAGGCACGAAAGCCGGCGGGCCCAACGGCAAAGCGGCCGGCGATGCCCCCGCGTCCGGCAGGGAGCTGGTCGGCCTGCTGGCAAGGGGTGCCTCTGCCTGGCTGAAGAAACGCTCGGGCGGAAAGTAAGATCTGACAGCACTGTGCCCGGACCCGGGAGAAAGCCTTCCGGGCCCGGAGCCGCCCCTGCCTGCAGCGGGGGCGCCGGACATGACCGCGCGGGAGGATGGCCCCTTGCGCGGAGCATCGATTTGGGCGAGATTTGCGGTCCGCGCATCCCATGACGGCGAAAACAGAAAGGGGGCGCGCGGAAGAAAGCAAAGGAGAGCGGCATGAGCGGCGGTTTTAGATGGGCATTCTGGCTGAGCGCGACCTTCTGGAAGTGGCTGGCCATATTCCTTGGCGCGGGCACGGTCCTGGCCTTTGTCTCGTATGTGTGGAACAGTCTCATGCCGGACGCGCTCTGCTGGCTTGGCGAGAAGGGGGCGGACCGGGCCGGCACCCTGGCGACGATACTGCTCTTTGCGGGCTTTCTGGCCTTCAGGGTCTGGCAGATGCTGGAGAACAGGCGCCTCAGGGCTCTGGAGCGGGAGCTGGAGGAGGAGATCAGAAAGCGCGAGATGGAGGAGGCGGACCGCAGTGCGCAGGAGCGCGGCGATCCCGACTCCGAGGGCCTGAGCCACCGCAACCTCCGCGAGGGTGCTGCCACGGTCATGGCCCTGCTGGAGAAGAAACTGGACGGGAGCCTGCTCTCGACCATGCAGAAGCGCTGCATGCAGAAGGGCTTTGAGAATCTGCGCGCGGCCGAGGAGAAGCGGAGAGAGGCCATGGAGGCCGCCCTGAAGAAGGAGGCCGAGGAGGAGGCCGCCCGGGCCGCACAGGCTGCGCGGACTGAGGATGGCGGCGCGGAGGGCAGAAGCGCGCGTGAAGCGGAGCCCGCCGTGCCTGCGGCCGGGGAGGCTGCGGAAGCCGGGCGCGGGGAGGCCGGGGAGCGTTCCGAAGAGCGTTTGGGCGAGGTCCGGGAGGGGCCTGGCAGGAAGCTGCTGAGATGGTTTCGGGAAGGGCGCTGAGGAAGGCTGGAAGGGCTTCTGTGAGGCCGGGAGCAGACGTAATCTGCCACCCCTCGAACGAACAACGCCCCATCTGGGATGGGGCGTGTCACGGGCTGATGCCTCTGCCGTTCGGGCGGAGGGGCTGTCAGCTGATGAAGTGTGGAGAGACCGCTTCAGTGGCGGGATGCGGGCCGTCCGCTTCGACGGGCCGGGACGTCTATTTATTCTTTCTTTTGGAATACTTTGTCCAAACATCCGCAATTTCATACAGATATCGCAAAGCCGGACCCAGATAGTACATGCCGCGGATGTTTGTATTGTCAACATGGGCATTAAACGCCATGCCTGTCAGTATTGCGACAAATATATCAATTTGATCGACTTTTGTGGTTCCAATAGTAAGCAGGGTTTCCTCTGGTGCGTCCACTTTTGTCGACTTGTATCTGTATGTTTCCCCTTTGTTAAGTTTGAACACGATTGTGTTGTCTTTTTTCAGGGATATATTTTTTCGCGTGCCTAATGCAACTAAGAAATTTTCTTTAATATTGCATACTACCAGAGCAAAATCAAAATTTGAATCTGTACCTTCTTCAGGGTCAATACGAACGCACATGGATGGCGCATTATCGGTAAAAAACCGAGAGACGGTGACATTGCGGTAACTTTCATCGCTGGGTCTTTTGGCAAAATACGTACTGTAGCTGTCGGCGTGACAAATGCCTGGAACAAGCAAACAAGCCGCCAGCACTGACAGCAGCATCCGATTGAACATCCTAGCCTCC
>JAUNSE010000037.1 GCA_030539415.1 Desulfovibrionaceae bacterium | reverse complement strand
CAGGGCCAAGGATTTCGGCATGTCCAGCTGCGCCATCACCGATCACGGCAACATGTTCGGCGCGGCCCAGTTCCAGGTGACCTGCCGCGACTACGGCCTGAAGGCCATCTTCGGCTGCGAGGTCTATGTCACGCCGGACCGCTTCGACACCTCGAGCGACAACGCCAGGCGCCGCAACCACCTCATCCTGCTGGCCCGCAACTCCGAGGGCTACCACAATCTGGTCAAGATCGTCACCGCCGGCTGGCAGGAGGGCTTCTTCTACAAGCCCAGAGTGGACTGGGACGTCATCTCGCGGCATGCCAGAGGCATCACCTGCCTCTCCGCCTGCCTGCAGGGCGAAATTCCCCAGGCCCTGCTCTCCGGCCGCTTCGACGCGGCCCGGGAGCTGGCGAACAGCTACAGCCGCGTCTTCGAGGGCAATTTCTATCTGGAGCTGCAGCACAACGGCATCGACGAGCAGCGCGTGGTGAACGACCGCCTGCTCGAGCTCGGCGAGAGCGAAGGCATCCCGGTGGTGGCCACCAACGACTGCCACTATCTCAACGAGGACGATGTGGAGGCCCACGACGTGCTCCTGTGCATCGGCACGGGCAGCACTCTCTCCGACAGCCGCCGCTTCCGCTTCCGCACCACCGAGCTCTACTACAAGTCGCCGGAGCAGATGGAGAAGGAATTCTCCTTCGCGCCGGAGGCGCTGGAGAATTCCGTGCGCATTGCCGAGGAATGCAACTTCGAGATGACCTTCGGCAAGCACTTCTTCCCGCAGTACGCCCTGCCCGCCGGCTCGAGCATCGAGTCCGAATTCAAGCGCCTGGCCGTGGAAGGGCTCGAGCGCCGCTTCCGCGAGCATCCCCATCCGGAGACGCTGGACAGGGAGGTCTACCGCAAGCGCCTCAAGTACGAGATGGACGTCATCCTGAGCATGGGCTTTCCGGACTACTTCCTCATCGTGCAGGAATTCATCAACTGGGCCAAGGACCACGGCGTGCCCACGGGCCCCGGCCGCGGATCCGCCGCCGGCTCCCTGGTGGCCTGGGCCATGCGCATCACCAACCTGGACCCCCTGCCCTACAATCTGCTGTTCGAGCGCTTCCTCAACAACGAGCGCGTCTCCCTTCCCGATATCGACGTCGACTTCTGCGAGCGCCGGCGCTTCGAGGTCATCCGCCACATGGCCGACATCTACGGAGACGAGTCCGTCTCCCAGATCGCGGCCTACAGCAAGCTCAAGGCCAGGGCCGTGCTGCACGACGTGGGGCGCGTTCTGGGCATGCAGTTCCAGGAGCGCAGCGCCATCGTCAAATACGTGCCCGCCGCGGATCCCAAGATTCACATCAAGGACGTGCTGGCGAACGAGCCCGAGCTCAAGCAGCGCTACGACAGCGACGAGCAGGTGCGCAGGCTCATTGACATCTCCCAGCGACTGGAAGGCCTGACCCGCCAGGTCAGCATGCACGCGGCCGGCCTTGTGGTCTCGGAAATGCCCATGACCGAGTATCTGCCGCTGTTCAAGGGCAAGCACGACGAGCAGGTCACCCAGTTCGACGGCCCCATGGTCGAGCAGACGGGCCTCGTCAAGTTCGACTTCCTGGGCCTCAAGACCATGACCCTCATCCAGGACGCCCTGGACAACATCCAGGCCAACAGGGGCTCCATCCCCAATCTGGACACGATGGCCTTTGACGACGAGGAGACCTACGACCTCTATTCCAGAGGCGACACGGACGGCGTCTTCCAGGTCGAATCCTCGGGCATGCGCCAGTACCTGCGCATGCTTCGCCCCTCCTGCTTCGAGGACATCATCGCCATGCTCGCCCTCTACCGCCCCGGCCCCCTGGGCTCGGGCATGGTCGACGAATTCATCAAGCGCAAGCACGGCGAGGTCAAGGTCGTCTATCCGCACCCCTCGCTGGAAAACTGCCTGAAGGACACGTACGGCGTCATTGTCTATCAGGAGCAGGTCATGCAGATCGCCCAGATCATCGCCAACTACACGCTGGGCGGCGCAGACCTTCTCCGCCGCGCCATGGGCAAGAAGAAGCCCGAGGCCATGGCCAAGCAGCGCGTGACCTTCGTGAACGGCGCGGCCAAGAACGGCATCGGCGAGGACAAGGCCAACGAGATCTTCGACCTGATGGAAAAGTTCGCGGCCTACGGCTTCAACAAGTCGCATTCCGCCGCCTACGCCGTCATCTCCTACTACACGGCCTGGCTCAAGACGCACTATCCGAGCGAATTCATGGCCGCCCTGCTCACCAGCGAAGTGACCAACAGGGACAAGCTCCTGAAGTACATCTCCTGCTGCAAGGACCGCAACCTGGACGTGCGCCCGCCTTCGGTCAACTATCCGGCCAGGGCCTTCTCGGTGCACGACGACAAGATCATCTTCGGTCTCGGCGGCATCAAGGGCGTCGGCGACGAAGCCATTCAGGAAATCGCCATTGCCAGGGAGAGCGGCCCCTTTGTCTCCCTCTTCGACCTGTGCGAGCGCGTCAACCTGCGCAAGGTCACCAAGCGCGTGCTCGAGGCCCTCGTCAAGGGCGGCGCCCTGGACTGCGTGGGCGCCACCAGGCAGGCCCTGCTGGCCAGCCTGGACACCGTGCTCGCCAAGGTGCAGCGCAAGCAGAAGAACACCGCCGGCGGCGGCATGTCCCTCTTCTCCTGCATGCCGTCCAGATCGCTCGCCTCGGAAAAGCTGCCCGGCGTGGGCATCACCGGCGAGGAGGCCAGCCTGCCCGAATTCTCGGAGGAGGAGACCCTGCGCTACGAGAAGGAGGCCCTGGGCTTCTATCTCACCTCCCATCCTCTGCAGAAGTACGCCAAGGAGGCCAGGCGCATAGGCGCCATAACCCTGGAGCAGGGCCTCGAGCGCGGCCCGGACATCGAAATCGAAACAGCCGTGCTGGTCACCAGCGTGCGCGAGGTCATCACCAAGGCCAAGGGCCAGCGCATGGCCTTCGTGGCCGTGGAGGACCTGACCGGCCATGGCGAGGTGACCTTCTTCCCGCGCTCGTACACCCCGGAAATTCAGCAGCTGCTGCAGTCCGACGCCCCTCTCTGGCTCAAGGGCCGCACCGACAGGAATCAGGACGACGGGAGCGAGCAGCAGGCCGGAGGCTTCGACGAGGAAGGAAGCCAGGGCACCAGGGAAATCAAGATCATCGGCGAGGAGCTGCGCCCCCTGGTCGAGGTCTGCCAGGAGGACATGCGCCCGCTGCACTTCTGGCTGCCCAAGAACCGCCTCGGCCGGGACGACATGCTGAGCCTGCGCCAGATTCTGGAGCAGCACCGCGGCAACGTGCAGGTGACGGCCGACATCGAGCTCGATCCGGGCATCATGTACAATGTGACCATGGGGCCGGACTTCTGGGTCACGCCCTCGCCCGAGCTGCACAGCCAGCTGGCGGCCTGGGCGCAGGCCAAGTAGCCCGCGGCGCAAAGGCCGCATCCGCTTGCGCGCGCACTTCCGAAAAAAGCTCACCCCGCGGCCGCATGGCTGCGGGGTCTTTTCTCCTGCCGCTGACCGTTTGCGCGGGCCCGATCAGGCGGGATTGAGCACGACGGCCATGGCCGCGAAGCTCACCGTGCAGGGCATGTCCACCTGCACGTCCAGGCGGCGCACGGCCTCGGCGGTCATGAGGGCCGCCATGCCGGTGCCGTCGTCAAGACGCAGGCGCACGCTGGCCATGAGGCTGTCCTCGCGCACAAAAAGCACGCGGCCGGGGAAGTTGTTGGCGCAGCTTGTCTCTGTGCCGGGTCTGGAGACCACCACCCAGGGAGCCTTGACCGTGGCCATGACGGTCTGCCCCTCGTGCAGGCCCAGGGACTGCATGCTTTCCACCGAAATGGTGGCCCGCACCTCGAGGCCGGACAGCGAGGCCAGCACCACCTCGGCCATGGTGCCGTTTTCGGCGATGGAGGTGATGGTGCCGGCAAAGGCGTTGCGGGCCGACGTGTGGCGCAGGGTCTCGCGGCGCAGATGCGCGTGCAGGATCTGCCGCGCCTCGCCGTCCTGAAAGTCCTTGAGCTGGACGGCCTGCACCGGGCTCTGCAGGCCCAGAAACTTCTGCACGATGGACACGGGAATGCCGTGATTGAGCAGCTCGGCCCCCCGCGAGTGCCTGAGCACCCTGGGGCCGCCCATGGAGCGGTCGACGCCGGCGTTTTCCGCGACCATGTAGAAATTCTTGCGCACATAGCCGGGATCCACATGCGTCAGCCCGCCCTTCAGGCCGTTCACGACCGGATCCTCCACAATGCGCAGCAGGGCCGCCATGACCTGCTCCGGCACCTGTATGTCGCGCTCGCCCTGCACCCGTATGGTGGAGGTGGAAAAGACCAGATCCCGCTTTTCATCCAGCTCGATGGCCTCGCCCAGACGCAGCCCGCCGTGCCGGATAAGCAGATAGATGAAATGCAGGCGGAGGCGTATGCATTTCTGCTTGCGGGTGCGGGCCTGGCCGACCCATGTATTCCAGGCGGCGTCAAGCTGGCTGAGAGTTTCGGCGGAAAGGTATTTCATGAGGGTTTCCAGACAGAATGTTTCCGGGAAGCGGTTCCGGACCGGGAATGACTTGCATCAGCGTTCGTCAGTATACTCCGGATTACGGGAAAAGAGAAGATCGGAAAACCCTGAACAGCAGTCCCCTCCCCGCGCTGCCCCGCCGCCTGCCCGTGGGGGGGGCCGCCCGACCGTCCGCGGCACGACGGCTCTCTTGTGTCTCACGGGACGGGAACGCAATTTTCCGGCTGACGCATACTCGAGGCTCCCTGCCTGCAATCCGCCTGTTTTCTCCGCAGGACGAAATAACAGCCGGATAAAACATGCCTGAATTTCTTCTCGCGCAATCGTCCAGACACTGTATTTTCGCACTGTTTTTATAGCCAAGTTTTCAATTCAATCAGTCATTACTCTTTCCTGCATCAACAGCTGTCACGATTTTCCCTGGACGGTTTTAAAGATGCATATTTTTTGCTTCCATGATCACATACATGCATGGGCATGACAGTACTGGAGGTTTCTGCTAGATTCTGCAGATCCTCCGCTTTACGCCATCTGAGGCCCTTCCCATGCATACCGCCCTTTCTCAGTCTGCCCGTCATTCTGCCGGACGCACAGGACGCCGTCTCCTGCCGGCCGTCCTCGGCCTGTGCCTTGCCCTGGTCTTTTCATCGCCCTCTGCCGGACGCGCCGAACGCGTCACCCTGCTGATTCCCAGCAAGCCCAGCATAGAGGAGCCGCTGCTCCCCGTGTCGGACAAAAACGCCCAGACACAGGCGGACAGCGCCCGCAAGGGCGCCCAGAAGAGTGACGGCGAGAAGAAGGACGGGGCGAAGCCCGCCGCCAAATCGGCGGACAAGGCCCCGAAGAAGAAGGGCGCCGCTCCCGCCGCGGACAGCACGAAGGAGCCGGCTCCCGCCCCGAGCGCGCCCTCGCTCGGCGAACTCACCGATCAGGTCAACGCGAGCATACTGGCCAGTGTGGCCCCGCAGGTCATCAGAGAGGAAGTGGATCTGCTCATGGGCGGCATGGAGCCCTTCCGCTACCGCGGCATCAGCATGGACCCGCCCAGGCTCTTCAGCATCTACCGCTTTGACAGGAATCAGGCCAATCCCGACGAGCCCGCCGCCCGCGAGGACAGGCTGGGCGACATCGAGGAAATCCGCTACCTGGACCAGAAGGCCTGGGGCGCCAACGTGGGCCTGAACCGCCCGGGCCTCTACCAGTTCAGCATCGAGACCCAGCCCTGGTGGGAGCCTTCGCAGGCCGGCTACGCCCAGCATCTTGTGAAGGTCATGGTGCCCGTCTGCGGCGAGGACTGGGGCTGGCATCTGCCGCTGAACCTGCAGTTCGAAATCGTCGCCGACGTGCGTCCCTTCGGCCTCATGGCGCCGGCCCTGTTCACGGGGCACGTGCTGGCCCAGGGCAAGCCCGCCGCCGACATCTCGGTCAGGGTCTGCCGCATCAACGTGGAAAAGACGCAGGTCCCCACCCCCTGGAACGAGTCCATCGCCCTGCGCACGGATGCCTCCGGCTCGTTCTCTGCCGTGCTCAACAAGCCCGGCTGGTGGTGCTGCCTTGCCACGCGCTCCGGCGCTCCCCTAAAAGGGCCCGACGGCCAGCCCTCTCCGCTGCTGGTCAGCACCCTGCTCTGGCTCTACGTGGACGAGGCCCGCTAGACTCCTTTCTGCCGTCTGCCGCAACGCCCTGCCCGGAGGGGAAAAGAGCTTCGGCAGAACGGTGGTTCAGGCGCGCTGCGCGCCCATCCCGCGGACCAGTTTCAGGGCGGCCATGCCGGCGCCCCAGAGGCCGTAGCTGTCGTCATTGAAAAGATACACGGGCACGCGCTCCAGGAAGGCCGCGTGCACGCCCTGCACAAACTCCTCCCTGAAGGTCCGCGAACGCAGCAGGGCGCGGTTCTTGATGCCTATGCCGCCGCCAATCCAGAGGCCGCCGGAGCACAGAGTGGCCAGGACCCAGTTGCGGGCCGCCCTGGCATAGAAGCGGGCGAACATGCGCCCCACCTTGTTGTCCGGGCCGTCCACGCCGTCGCGCAGGAACATCGCGCCGCATTCGCGGCCGTTGTACTCCATGCCGGTCACGTGTGCGGCCAGGCTCTTGAGGCCGCGGCCGGTGACCACATCGTCAGTCGAGGCCCAGTTCACTTTCTGGCGTTTCAGCAGAAAGGGCTCGAAGGCGCGCTCCTCCTCGTCCATGAAGGCAAAGGCCATGTGGCCGCCCTCGGAGGGCATGAAGAGTTCCGTCCCGCCGCTGCGGACCAGAGCCGCGCAGCCGAAGCCCGTGCCCGCGCCGAGCACGGCCCTGACACCCGCGCCTTCCGCCTCTCCCCAGAGATGCTCGGCTTCGGCGCCGGCCGGACTGTCCACGGCATGGCAGACGGCCATGAAGTCGTTGAGAAGCTCCGCCGGAGCGCCGAAACAGCGCGCCACATCCGCCTGATCCAGCGTCAGGTCGGCATTGGAAAGGCACGCCCTGCCCTCCACCACCGGTCCGGCCACGGCCGCCGCCACGGCAGTGCAGGAGTCGACCGCCTCTTGCCCAAGGCGGAAGCGTGCCGCATAATGCAGTTCCTCTGCCGTATGAACCTTTCTTGTGGGAACGCTGTGCACCTCATGCATTGCGAGACGCCCGCCCTCCTCAAACGTGAAGAGGGCCATGCGGCAGTTGGTGCCGCCTATGTCAAAAGCCAGGAGCCGGGATACTTCTGCCATCACCCCTCCGATGGGGACACGGCCTCCGGGAGGACGCCATGCTGACTGAAAAGGATTTGGACGAGTTCGCCCGCTACATGCAGTCGGGCGAGATGGAAAACGACTTCAAGGACGGCTGCGAGCACGACCGCCACTATCTGCTGAACCTGCTCGAAAAGTTCATGGACGTGGCCGATCTGGCCGACGAGACCGCCACGAAACTCATCTTCCGCGGCGGTCTCGGGGCCCTGCTGCCCGGCGCGGGCAGCGCCGCGCCGGAAGGGCGGAAAGAGGAAGGCGACTAGAAGCGGCGGGGAGCGCTGCGCTCGATGGGCTCGCGCAGAAGCACGTCGCCGAGATAGAGGTCGCTCATGTAGTGCCAGCGCACGCCGTCGGGATAGCCGTCCCGCACCTGGTCGCGCAGCGCCTCGGGATCGGTCGTCTCAAAGGCCTTGCGGGCGCGCTCCTCGAAGGCGGCCAGATCCTCGGTCATGCCGTAGGGGATGGTCTCGAGCGAGACCAGTCCCGCGGGCGCGGGCTCGCGGTACTCGAGAATGATCTTGTCCTGATTGAAGTTGACCCGGGCCGCGAAGTAGCGGGCCAGCCAGTACGCCTGCTGCCCCTCTTCCGGCGTCTCGCCGGCAAGACCGCCGAAGGGATCGTTGCGGCAGGGCACGAGATAGGTGAAGGCCGTGAAGCCCTGGCCTCCGATCACTTCGGGACGGAGGTTGATGCCGCCCACCCGCGGATAGATGGTGGTCCAGATCCAGTTCTCGGAAGGCAGCTCGGCGTGGGTGACAAGGGCCATGGGCGCGTTCGGGGCCGAGGCGTAGACGGCCGTGCGCACGGTGACGTTCACGCCGCCGCCCATGTTGGGCTTGTACAGGGTGCCCGTGCCGCGGCCGGCCGTCTTCAGGGCGAGTGCCGGAGCCGAAACGGCCAGAGCCGGCCTGGAGGTCGATACATAGATGCTTCCGGCCATGCCCCGCTGCTGGCCGGCCACGCAGCCGGAGACAAGCAGGGCCAGGCCCAGAATCAGAAACAGTCCGCAATGCACTGTCTTGACGGTACGCATTGTCAGCTCCTCTGTCAGCGCCTGCCCTGCTGATGCAGGTCGCGGCGCCTGAGTTTTTCAATCAGGGTGGTGCGCTTCATGCCCAGCCGGCGGGCCGCGTCCTGATGCACGCCCTTCGCCTCGGCCATGGCTTCGGCCACAAGACCCATCTCCATTTTTTCCAGAAATTCCTTGAGCCCCAGGCCGCTTTTCTCGAGGTCGGCCAAAGTCGGCATGGCAAACTCTCCGGAGCCCGCCGCCGCGACGGCGCTCTTCGGCTCGGCGGCCCCGCCGCTCTCGATCCGCTCCACGCCCTGCAGGACCTTGCCCGGCAGGTCCTCCGGCAGGAGCACGTCGCCCTCGACCAGCGCGGACATGCGCTCCATGTAGTTTTCCAGCTCGCGCACGTTGCCGGGCCAGTCATAGCGCATGAAGATGCTGCAGACCT
This sequence comes from Desulfovibrionaceae bacterium, assembly GCA_030539415.1. Lineage (GTDB taxonomy): Bacteria > Desulfobacterota > Desulfovibrionia > Desulfovibrionales > Desulfovibrionaceae > Desulfovibrio. Next base: position 2,146 of record JAUNSE010000037.1, on the reverse strand, counting down.
CGTCCGACAGGCGCAGCTCCGAGCGCTCGTCCCGCTCGCAGAAGCGGTGCAGGAAGGTTCTGGCCAGCAGCAGGATGTCGTCGCCGCGCTCGCGCAGGGGCGGCAGGGTCACCGGAATGACATTGAGGCGGTAGTAGAGGTCGCTGCGGAAGTTGCCCTTCTCGACCTCCCTGTCCAGGTCCCGGTTGGTGGCCGCCACGATGCGCACGTCCACCTTGACGGGCCGGCTCGCGCCGACGGGCTCTATCTCCTTCTCCTGCAGGGCGCGCAGGATCTTGGCCTGCAGGTCCTTCTCGAGCTCGCCGATTTCATCCAGGAAGAGCGTCCCGTGCTCGGCCTCCCTGAAGCGTCCGAGGCGCGCGGTGTGGGCACCGGTGAAGGCTCCCTTCTCATGGCCGAAGAGCTCGGATTCGAGCAGATCCCTGGGAATGGCGCCGCAGTTGACCGGCACGAGCGGATGGCCGCTGCGCCTGCTCCAGGCATGCAGCGTCCGCACGGCCAGCTCCTTGCCGGTGCCGGACTCGCCGGTCACGAGCACTGTCGTGTCCCGCGGGGCCACCAGCCTGAGCGTCCGGAACGGTTCCTTCAGGGATGTGTCCCAGCCTATGATGTCTGTGGGCTTTTCTTCCACGCCGCCCTTGCCTCCTCGCAACGCGCAGGGGCCGTCCGTTTTCTGACAGACGCGGCCCTGCAGAAAGGTTCTACCTGTATTGCTTGAAAAATACCAGACACCTTTTGCCCCTGACAGCGCCGGGAAGGGCCTTTGCCGACGGCTGGACACGCCCGCGGCGAGCCCGTAGAAAGAACCGGGCCGCCTCGCGGCCCCCATTCCGCCCGCGCCAGCCGAGCCGGGCCTCGCAAAAAACAGTCTTTCTTCCCGCGGACCGCTCATCCATGTCCCAAGTCCATCACCTTCCTCCGCTGCCGCCCCTGCCTCTGGACGCCTGGCGCGGACCTGTTGAAAACGCTCTGACGAACAGCCCCTCCTTTCTGCTCGAGGCGCCGCCCGGCACCGGCAAGAGCACGCGCGTGCCGCTCTGGGCTCTGGAGCGGCTGCCCGGACGCATTCTCCTGCTCGAGCCGCGGCGCGTGGCCGCCCGCATGCTGGCCGGCCATCTGGCCGATCTCACAGGCACTCCCCTGGGAGGTCTGGTGGGTCTGGCCATGCGCCGCGAGAGCCGCCAGTCCGCCGCGACCCGTCTGCTGGTGGTCACCGAGGGCGTTCTCACCCGCATGCTGAGCGAGGACCCCGCCCTCGAGGGCGTCTCCTGCGTGCTCTTCGACGAATTCCACGAGCGGCACCTGGCCTCGGACACGGGGCTTGCCCTGACCCTGCGCACCCAGGAGCTGCTGCGCCCCGACCTGCATGCGGGCATCCTTTCGGCCACCCTGGACAGCGCGGCCCTCGGGGCCCTGCTCCCCGACGCGCCGGTCATCCGCTCCGAAGCGCCGGGCTTTCCGGTCGAGACGCGCTGGCTGCCCGCGCCGGGCGCGAAGACCCCGGCCGACCTTCTGCGCGCGCTGCCGAAGCACATGGCCCTTGTCATCACGGCCCTGCTGGCCGAAGAGCGAGGCAGCCTGCTGGCCTTTCTGCCCGGACAGGGGGAGATTGCTCGCACCATGCAGGAGCTGGAGGGCCGGCTTCCCCGCGACTGCGACCTGTATCCGCTCTACGGACGTCTCTCCGCGCGCGAGCAGCAGGCGGCGCTGGCCGTCTGCCCGGTCGGCAGGCGCAAGGTGGTGCTGGCCACGGACGTGGCCGAGACCTCGCTCACCATCGAAGGAGTGCGCATGGTCGTGGACAGCGGCCTGCAGCGCCGGCCGCACTACGATCCGCGGCGCGGCGCCCAGCGTCTGGTCACCCAGGCCGTGCCCCTGTCCTCGGCGGATCAGCGCCGCGGCCGCGCCGGGCGTCTCGAGCCCGGCCTGTGCGTGCGCCTGTGGCCGCGCGAGCGCGAGCAGGGCATGCAGCCCCACGCGCGCCCGGAAATTCTGGAGGCCGACCTCGGCCCCCTGGCCCTGGATCTGGCCCGGTGGGGCGAGGAGCCGCAGGATCTGCCCTTTGTCACCCAGCCTCCGGCCGGAACCTATCAGGCAGCCAGGCACATGCTGGCCGATCTGGGCGCCCTGGACGGGGACGGGCACA
>JAUNSE010000519.1 GCA_030539415.1 Desulfovibrionaceae bacterium | reverse complement strand
AGCGCCCGGCCTATCCATCCCCCAAACCGCTCTCTTGCCAGACAGGAAGCCGCCATGTCCCAGCACCGTCATGTCTACGGGCCCGTGCCCTCCCGCCGCCTCGGCCGCTCTCTCGGAGTGGACCTGCTGCCCTTCAAGACCTGCACCTACGACTGCACCTACTGCCAGCTCGGCCACACCACCAGCCACACCATGGAGCGCCGCGAGTACGTGCCCTTGGAGGACGTCATCCGGGAACTGGCGGACCACCTCGCCTCGGACCGTCCCGAGGACAGGCCGGACATCATCAGCTTTGCGGGCTCCGGCGAGCCCACCCTGCACAGCGACCTCGGCCGCTGCATAGCGGCCATCAAGGAGATGACAGACGTGCCTGTGGCTGTCTTCACCAACGGCTCCCTGCTGTGGATGCCCGAGGTGCGCAGGGATCTTGCCCTGGCCGACATCGTGAGCCCGTCCCTGGACGCGGCCCTGCCGGCCACGGCCGAGAGGGCCAACGCCCTGGCTCCGGGTCTCGACCTGCCCCGCATTCTGCAGGGCATGGAGGACTTCTGCCGCGAGTACACTGGCCGCATCTGGCTTGAGATCATGCTGGCCGCAGGCATCAACGACTCCCCCGAGGACTATGCGGCCCTGAACTCGGTCCTGGCCCGCCTGGAGCACATCGAGCACATACAGCTCAACACCGTGACCCGCCCCCCGGCGGACAAGGACGTGCGCGCCCTCACCCCCGAGGAGCTGCACCGGGCTCAGGCCCTGCTCTGCCGCCCGAGCGAAATCATCGCCTCCTTCCCCAAGACCGCCCAGGACAAGCCCAAGAAGACTGCCACCGAGGAAGAGGTCCTGGAGCTGATCCGCTGTCATCCGAGCACAGTGGCGGGCCTTGCCGTCGGCCTCAATGCCGAAGAGCAGAGCGTTGCCCTGCAGGTGGAGGCCCTGCTCGGCAGGGGACGCATCCTGCCCGAAGTCCGGGACGGGGAGACCTACTACATCTCGGCCAGAGAGGACGAATAGCCGCCCTCCCATGACCTCCGGCCACTGCTGACCGGCCGGACCGCGGCTCAGAGGCCTTCCCGCTCCTGAGCCTGCGGCTCTTCCCGCTCGTCCATGAAATCGGGCGAGCACTCCCGCAGCGCCGCAAAGAAACCCTCCCATGGCGCGGAAGCTGCGCCCGCGGGGCTCAGGATCAGGGCATTGCCGACCCTGCGCACGGCCACAGTGTCACAGGCAAACCACTGGCCGGGCAGCATGACCACCTGCCCCTGCTCGTCTTTGACAATTCTGGCAACATCCATACGGCACCTCCTGTTCGGATCTGTCCTTTTCCTGTATGCTGTTTGCCGCCGCATCCATATGCCCGTTCCGGGCCGGGTACAACCGAACGACAAAACCCCGCTCCGCCTTCCGACAAACCGCAAAACCCCGAGGAATCAAACGATGACCTATCTTGAAGACCCCGATCTGGCCTTTCTGGGCACTCTGGAGTCCGGCGAACTGGACACTCTGGTCTGCCTCCTGACCCACGACGAGAAGGGCGAAAAGCGCCGCTGCGGCCTCTCAGACAGCCCCTTGTACAAGGAGCACTATCCCGATCACAAGGCCTACTGGCAGCTCGCTGCGGCCGAAATCCAGCTCAGCGGCGCCCACTCCATCGCCTCGCTCTTCAGGGGCAGAAAGGGCGTCACCTACCGGGAGATCCTGGGGGACCTTTGCAAAAAGCTCGGCACGGACTGTGACCCCAAGGCTCCCATCGTGGAGCTGGAGAGCGCCTTTCTGGCCCAGATCACCAGCAGGCAGATCGAGGAGATGACCGCAGAGCAAAGGCAGACACTCTCCCGGGAGCTGATGGAGCAGGCAAAGGACAGCAAAACCGGCCTGTCTGCCAAGGTGCCCGCCCTCTGCCGCGACATCGCCCAGGGCGCGCCGGTCAGGGAACAGCTGGAAAGCCTCATGCGCAGCAATCCCGTGCTG
>JAUNSE010000518.1:592-1968 GCA_030539415.1 Desulfovibrionaceae bacterium | reverse complement strand
CAGTCTCCCCCGGCGTCTCCGGCGAAATCTTCGGCGATGTCCCGCCCGGCGTCTCCGGCGAAGTGCCGGCCGGCGCCGCGGACCGCTCTCCCGCAAGGGACAGCAGGCCCGTGCGCGCGACCCCGTCCTCGGCAAAGGTCAGGTCCAGGACCGGAGCGGCCCAGCCGGCCTGCGCTCTGCGCTCCAGGACGATTTCCGCCCCGACCGGAACCGTGAGCCGGGCATCCTGCTCCAGCCGGCCGGCGTATGTGCCTGCCACCCTGACCGGGCGGTTCCCGCTGTCCGCGAAGAGGCTGCCCAGAAGGCGGGCGCGGCCTTCGGGGGTGTCGGGCAGGCCCCGCAGCCGGCACAGCAGGGTCATGTTCTGCGGATGGCGGAAGAGCGAGAGCAGGGCGCAGGCCGCGAGCGGCGCCGCGGGGTCCGTGCCCTGCGGGCCCGTGAAGACGGTGACCGGGCCCAGCTCCGTGAAGCGGCAGTCCCTGAAGCCGCAGAAGTCGGTCAGCCGCAGCGAGGACAGCAGGAGACGGCGCTTTGGGGGGCGGTGCGGGCCCGGGCCGGCGCTCTCCGAACTGTCCGGGCTGTCCGGCCGGGCGCGGCCGCAGTCCCCGGGCCGCTCCGGAGGGGCGATGCGCCGTTCGCAGGTTTTCCTGCGCGAAGCCGCGCGCGGCTTTTTTTTGGGGGTCACGTTCTGCCCGTCCAGACTGATGCGGCGAAAGCCGCTTTCGCTCTGCGCGCAGGCCAGGGCCGCGTCGTGCAGGCCTGGCTCGGCGAAGGCGATGATCTGCACGTTCAGACGCCGCGCGAGCCCCTCCACAAATCTGAAATAGGGCATCAGGTCTGCCGCCATGCCGTTCTCGGGCAGGCCCTCTCCGGCACTGGCGACGAGCAGCACGCCGTCACACGCATCGAAGAGGGCTGCTGCGAGCCTGGCCGCGCGCTTCCGGACCTGGGCCCGGGCGCCGGGCAGGGGGATGGACAAGGGGCTGGCCTCGAGGAATGCGGCAAGCTTTTTCGGGGTCGGGCCGGGATCCGCCGGAGAGAGGCCGTGCAGGACCTCGGCGAGGATGGCGGTCCTGCGCCCGCTCAGGGTGCCGAGAAAGCGGGCCGTGCGGCCGTCCGGGGGCCGGGCCGCGTCGACATGGCAGATCTCCGGGACGGCGGGGTCGGACATCTGGCTGGGCCAGTCGCCGGCCGGGCCCTTGCGGGAGAGCGTCAGCGTGCCTCTGAACATCCTGCCCCTTCTGCGGAAGAGCAGCGGGAAGCAGTCGTCTGCGGCATCGGCCCGGCCGCAGGAGCGCATCGGCGCGCATTTGTGCTGCATGCCGTCGTACAGGCCTTCGGGCAGATCCGCGCCGACTCCGGCCAGGGAGGCGGCG
>JAUNSE010000518.1:0-582 GCA_030539415.1 Desulfovibrionaceae bacterium | reverse complement strand
CAGTCCGCGCAGACCGTGACGTGGGCGTTCGGCGCTTCTCCGACAAGGCGGTAGAGCGTGTCGCGCGCGTATCCTGCCGTCTGCGGCAGGCCCCGCACCGCGGGCAGCCGGAGCGCCGCGCCGGGATGGCGAAAGACGGCCAGCAGGAGCAGCCCCTCGATCAGGGCGGCCGGGTCGGCAGCCCGCCCGCACTCGACAAAGGTGAAGCGCCCGAGTCCCTCGAGCCTGACCTCCTTCAGGCCGCCCGGGCCATACAGGCTCAGGCGGGTGATTCTGGGGCCGGAGTCCGCATGGGCCTCCCGAGCCGCGGCACAGATCCGGTCCGTCGGGTCCGCTGCCTGGCGGGCTCGCTTCGCGGCGGTCTCCGGGCGGGGCGCCGCCTTCGGCAGGGACGCGGTCTGCGCGTCGTCGAGCCCCCGCGAGGCCCGCACCCTGCCGGCGGCCACCCAGAGATACGGGTCGGCCGGGAGGATCTGCGTCTTCGCCCGGCCGCTCGCCGCGTCCCGCCGGGGAGGCGCCTTCTGCGGATTTTCCTGACGGCGGGGATCGTCCAGCCCCCTGTCGAACTTTCTGCCGCGGTAC
>JAUNSE010000517.1 GCA_030539415.1 Desulfovibrionaceae bacterium | reverse complement strand
GCCCAAGAGTAAGGCCACAAAGTGATTTCTAGTATAAAATTGATCGAAACTCAGGACACTGCGCATACAAAACCCCAGACCCCAGTCCACGCAAAGACCGGTCAGCCGCGGCCAGGATACAGCACAAGACAAACGCCCGCGGTTCCCGGCAGGAGAATTGCAAATGTCAGTTACCCGTTCCACAGCACCCGCAAAAGTTCGCGCGGCGGCGCTTCCCGTCCTTCTGGCCCTGCTCTGCTTCGCGGCCCCGGCAGTCTCTTCGGCGGCACCCGGCGGGACACAGCCCGCCCAGTCCCAGGCCGTGCAGGCGGGCACCGTACCCGCCATCATGGGCTTCTATCCCGGCCAGACCTTTGCCGAGGCCGGCCGCATCATGAAGGCGGAAAAGCTCATTGTCAGTGAAATTGTGACCGCGGATCCCGGCTATGTCTGCAACCTGGTGCGCTCCGACAGCCCCGACACTCCGGTGATCTCGCTGATTCTGACCTCGAAGGACAGCCGGAACGCCGTGGTCATGGCCGTCAATTTCGAAGCCGTCTTCAAGGAGCAGGCTTCGGACGGTGTGGCCTGGAACAGCCTGCACCACATGCTGTTCCTCTCCGAGATGCGGCGGGTCGCAAACTTCGACCTGTACAGCGACGAGGACAAGTTCTGGAAGCACCAGTTCCTTGTGAATGCCGCGGACAACTGGATGATCGAGCTTTCCTTCAGGGAGGGCACGTTCTCCGGCGCCATGTACATGGATCTCAAGACCGCCTGCTACTTTGAAGGTCGTCCCAACTTTCATCTGAGCGCAAGGCCCATTGGCGCCGCAGGCAGGTAACCTCTTTTTTCACGTCAGGGCGCCGAAAAGGCCGGCGCCCCGGCATCCCGCTCTTGCCGGCGGGGAAACCATCATCAGAAGCCTGTTTCAGGCGGAGGAGGCAGCATGAAACTGAAATCTGTGGCGGCACTGGCGGCCTGCGCGATTCTGGCGCTTTCGCTGTTCTGCGCCCCGAGCGATTCCGGGGCCGCGGGCAACGACGCGTACAAGCGCTCGCCGGTCATAATGGGGTTCTATCTGGACCAGACCGGGCGCGATATTCAGAGAGCGCTGAAGAGGCAGAACTGGATTGTTCTGAATACGCAGGAAGTGGACAACGGCTACATTGTCAATGTTGGACAGAAGGGCATGGAGCCGGAACTCTCGCTGGTGCTGAACTCCGCGAATCTTGATGCTTCGGACACGCGTGTGCAGACCATTTACTTCGAGGGACTGTTCAGCGCTTACGACTCTCAGGGCACGCACTGGAACAGCCAGGAGGTTTCCTTCTTCTATTCACAGCTGAAGCAGGTGGCCGAATACGATGAGTACGACTCCGTCAAGGGCAATATCCAGAGGAAGCACATCGTGAATCTCAAGGAAGACTGGTACATGCAGCTCTGCTTCACGGACAACAAGATGGATTATGCCAGGATGACGCGGGCGTCGGCCAGTTTCGAGCCCATGTCGCCCCCGAACTTCGAGATGAACATGAAGTGATTTCCGTCCCGCAGGGACGTCTGAACACAGGAGGCCTCCGGCAAGTCACTGCCGGGGGCCTTTATGGTCATCTGGAGCGGTTTGCTCTGTCGGCCGGCGCCGGAAGACATCAGGACTTGCCGGTCAGATGCCTGCTCAGGATGGAGCAGGCCGCATCGAGTTGTACGATTTTCTCCTGGGCAAAGCGTTTGATATCACTGTCCCCGCTGTTCTGGCTGGAGAGGTAGAGCTTCAGCAGGGTGAGGTAACGCTGGTGCATTTCCTCGAAAGTGGCCGATTCCGGGAGCTCGAGCGTGCGGTACGCCCACACGACCTCATTGGGCAGGGAACAGGCATTGGTCCGCTGCTGGGAATCGCCTGCTCTGCCCTGCTGCGAGCTGCCATGCTGCCCGCCGGAAGTGCAGCCACTCTGGAAACCGCCGCCGGTGTGTGAACCGCAATGGCTGCC
>JAUNSE010000516.1 GCA_030539415.1 Desulfovibrionaceae bacterium | reverse complement strand
CCTCCCCTACATCGCCGTGGAGGACGGCTTTCTCAGGTCCCTGGATCTCGGCTGCCGCGGCGCCGCGCCCCTGTCCCTGGTGGTCGACAGGACCGGCATCTACTATGACGCCACCTGCCCTTCGGATCTGGAAAACATTCTGAATTCCGACGGCTGGCAGACGGACGGGCTCATGGAGAGAGCCCGCGCGGCCATGCAGGCCATCGTCCGCCATGACTTGAGCAAGTACAACGCCGCCCCCCAGGCCCCGGAGCGCCTGCGCCAGGGTCCCGAGGCGCCCGAGGTGCTGGTCATAGACCAGACTTTTGGCGATGCCAGCGTCTCCCTGGGCCTTGCCGACGCGCAGACCTTCGAGCTCATGCTGGCCGAGGCGCTGGAGCAGCACCCGGGGAAGCGCGTCTGCGTGAAGACGCACCCGGACGTCCTGGCCGGAAAGAAGAGCGGCTACCTCACCAAACTGGCCAAGCAGCGCAATGTCCCCCTCATTGCCGAAAACTGCTCGCCGCTCTCCCTGATGGAAAATGTGGGCCACGTCTACACGGTCACCTCGCAGATGGGCTTCGAGGCCCTGCTGCTGGGAAAGGAAGTGCACTGCTTCGGCCTGCCCTTCTACGCCGGCTGGGGCGCCACGAAGGACCGCGTCTCCTGCCCCAGGCGCGCGAAGATACGCAGCGTGGAGGAAATCTTCGCCGCGGCCTACCTGCTCTACGCCCGCTATGTAAACCCGGTCACCGGCAGGCGCTGCGATCTCGAGGACACCATCTCCCTGCTGGCCGAGCAGCGCAGACAGTCCCAGCGCAACCGCACCATCTCGTACTGCGCGGGCTTCCGCTGGTGGAAGAAGCCCTACGCCAGAGCCTATCTCGGCTGCGCGGACAAGGACCTGCAGTTCTTCGGCAAGTTCGACACGGCCCTCATCCAGGCCTGCGGCCCCAGGGACAAAGGCGAGCTGCCGCACGAGGTGGTCTGCTGGTCCTCGCACCTGACAGGCAGTGAGGCCGAGCGCTGCGAGAAGGCCGGCGTCACCCTGACGCGCATGGAGGACGGCTTCATCCGCTCCTCCGGCCTTGGCTCCGAGTTCAACTGGCCCTACTCCCTGGTCATGGACCGAAAGGGCATCTACTACGATCCCGAGGGGCCGAGCGACCTCGAGGACATTTTGAACGCCCTGCCGTCCCATCCGGACCACGACCGCCTGGTGGAGCGGGCAAGGGCCCTGCGCGCCTTCATCCTGGAAAATCAGCTCACCAAGTACAACCTCAACGACAGCCATCTCCCCGATCCGGACCTGCCCAGGCACAGAAAGGTCATCCTCGTGCCCGGCCAGGTGGAGGACGACGCCTCGGTGCGCCGCGGAGGGTGCGGGCTCACCAACCTGACCCTGCTGCAGGCCGTGCGCGAGGCCAACCCCCTGGCGTACATCATCTACAAGCCGCATCCGGACGTGCTGGCCGGCGCCCGCAAAGGAAGCATCGCCCCCGAGGATCTGCGCCCCCTCGCCAACCTGGTGCTGGAGGACTTCCCCATGGGGCGCCTGCTGCCCCTGGTGAACGAGGTGCACGCCATGACCTCGCAGACCGGCTTCGAGGCCCTGCTGCGGGGTGTCGGCGTCACCACCTACGGCGGCCCCTTCTACGCCGGCTGGGGACTCACCGAGGACAGGCAGTCCTTCCCGCGCCGCACTGCCAGGCTCACCCTGGACGAGCTTGTGGCCGGCGCGCTCCTGCTCTATCCCACCTATTACGACTGGCAGACAGCCGGCTTCTGCCGCTGCGAGGACGTCTGCGAGCGCCTGCTGCAGCCGGACGGCCAGCGAAAGGGGCGCGTCTGGGCGCGCCTTGCCGGCGCCTGGAAGAAGACGGTCAACTCCATGCGCTAGGCCAGTCCGGCGCCATGGCAGACACCATATCCCTGCCCGATGCCCCGCGCTGTTCCGGAAGAGCGTTTTTCCGGACCGCGCGGGGCTTTTGTTCG
>JAUNSE010000036.1 GCA_030539415.1 Desulfovibrionaceae bacterium | reverse complement strand
CGATGAAGTCGAGCGCGGCCGCGTCCCGCGCGTGCACGGCGCCTTCCAGGGCGCTGCCGAGCACCCGGCCCGCATTGTCCGCCGCCGACTCTTCCTCCTCTTCGTCGTCCTCTTCCTCCGACCCGGCGATCCTTTCGCCGGAGAGGATGGCGGACGCCGCCATGGCGTTCGCCAGAGCATCGTTGCGGCGGCTGAGATAGACGAGCAGATCCGCGACCGCCTCTGCCGGCACGGGGTTGTCCGGCCAGGGCCCCCCGTCCAGACCGCCCCTGCGGTCCAGCACGAGCAGGGCGGTCGAGCGGACATCGTCCAGCATCCAGCCCTCCAGAGCCAGGGCAAGGCCCCGCTCCCTGTCCTTCGGCATGCCGTGCAGCCCCAGCAGAAAGATTTCGGCCAGCGCCCCGCAGGCCGTGCCGGCGCCTTTCATCCGGCTCTCCTCCAGCAGGGCCATGGCCTCGTCCCGGCTTCTCCGCCCGCCGTCCGCGCCGGCCAGGGCGAGCCAGGCCATTGTGACGGCGGCCTGGACGCAGCCTTCCGCGCGCAGCGTGTCCAGCAGGGAGAGACCGTCCTCCAGCTGTGCCGAGTGCGGGTCGAAGGCGGTGAGGCACATGAGCATGGCGGCCGTGCAGCCCTCCTTCCAGACATCGGCTTCGCCGGACCGGCAGGCATCGCGCATGAGGGCCAGAAAAGCCTGCGCCTTTGCGCGGCTGTCGGCCCTTCTGTACATCTCCCGGCCGTACAGGACGCTGGCGCGGGCCGAACCCAGAGACGAGCTTTCGCCCAGAATCCGCAGGGCTTCCCCGTCATCGTCCTCCCTCTCGAGCAGGAATTCGCCGAGCGCGCAGCCGGCGGAGGCGCTGCCCTCCTCGAAGGCGTTTTCCAGCAGCTCCCTGATCAGTCCGATCAGCTCGGGCTCGACGCTCCTCGAGTCGATCAGCAGCCGGGCGAGCAGCTCGTCGGCATCGCTGTCCCCTTCCTCGCTCGCCGCCATCAGCAGGCGGGCGGCCTCTGCCCGGACCCTGTCCGAGTTCGGCAGGGGCGCCTTTTCCCGCGCTATGGCGAGCATGATCTTCATGGCCGGAAAACATCCGCGCCGTGCCTCGCGCAGCAGAAGCTCGTTGAGGCGCACGGCATCCTCTGTCTGCGGCCGGATGCGCGCGGCGAGCCACAGGCGGGCCAGGGTCAGGGCGCAGCCGGGCGAGTCGAGCCGTGCGCCCTCGAGGGCCAGGCGGCCTGCCCCGGCCGTGTCGCCGGCCTCTTCGGCATGCTCGGCCAGCAGCGCGAAGGCGGCGCCGATGCCGCCTTTGGCGGCCCTGTTCAGCAGGCGCAGGGCGGTCTTCTCGTCCCGTTCCAGCCGGTCGCCCTCAAGCAGCAGGCCGCCGACAAGATAGGCCGCGAACTCGGACCCCGCGGCCGCGAGCTCCTTCAGCCTCGCGCAGGCCGGGTCGAAGAGGTCGGGATCGGGCAGCTCGCGCGCCAGGGCCGCCGCCTCCTGCTCCTTCTTGCGGCGGCTGCGCTTCGCAAGCCACGCGTCCAGCCCCTCGTTCTCGGACGGGGGAACGTCGTCGAATTCGACCGGCGCCGTGCCGCCGTCATGTTCCGCCTCTTCGGCCGGCCCCGCGGGCCCGAAAGCCGCCATGCGCCCGGTGTCGTCTCCTGTCATGTCCCCTCCAGTCAGCGCCCGGAACCCGGTCCGCCAGAGCTGGGCCGGACAGGGGGCGCGGCGAGCGTCCGCAGGCTTCTGCCGCGGAGCAGAAAGTTTCAGTCAGCCGGCCATGTTAGCTGAAAAACGCCCGTCCGGTCAAACCGGCATGTCTGTCTGTTTCGTGCGGCACTGCCTGCATGACTGTCTGCGCCTGCGCCTTCTTCGCCGCGAAACTGGGCCAGTCTGCGGGACGCCGGCCCCGCGGACCCGGTGCCTCTGAAAAGGCCGGAGCCGGACACCCCGGTCTAGAATGCCTGGTCCAGGCAGTGCATGCCGCCGTTCTTCCTCCAGATCGCGGGCCTCGGCCGCGCGGGTCTTGCCAGGTCCGCCGGCAGGATGGCCAGGGCCGTCCGGGCGCTTTCGGCCGCTTTTTTCGCGAAGGCGGCCAGATCCTTGATGCCGCGCACCCGCTCCAGCTTCAGCGCGCGGGCAAAGGAGAGCGCCGCGCAGTCCGCCTCCTCGGTGCGGGGGGATTTGGCAAGCGTGTCCGCCAGGAAGCGCAGCACGGGCATGTCGGCCTCGCGCGCGGCGATCCAGAAGGTCCTGGCGAGGGAGCGGCCGGCATTTTCGGCGCAGCGGGGATCCTCGTCCGTCCTGCCCAGGGACTTGACCGTGCCGAGCCATATCTCCCGGAGCTCCTCTTCCCGCCCGTCCGGCAGAGCGGCAAGACGGCCCAGCAGAAGAGCCTGCAGGGCGCAGGCCAGGGGCTCGTCGCGGTCGGCGAGATGCATGAGCAGCCCGACGGCGTCGCAGTCGTCGGCCGGATTCCAGATTTCGCTCCTTTCCCCGGCCAGTCCCAGACTGATCAGCATGAGCAGGGCCATGGAGCGGGGATCTCCCTGCTCCCAGCCGCCGCAGGCCTCGGTGACGACGACATCCAGGTCGTCGTCATCGCCTTCGCCGTCGCCGCTGTCTCCGCCGCCGGCTTCGTCGCCGCCGTCCAGGTTCATCATGATGGCGGCCAGCGCTCCGGCGCCCTGCGGACAGTTCAGGCGCCGCGCGTCCTCCAGGAGGTTCAGGGCCCTGTCCAGTCCGTCGGGACGGCCGTCCAGCCCGTTTTCGGCCAGATGGGCCAGACGGACGGCGGCAGGGCCGCTTCCGGCCGCGAGCGCGCGCTCCAGCAGGGCCAGGCCGTCGCGCGCCATTTCATCCGCTCCGGGGACAAGGCACATCCGCCAGGCGGCATCGGCGACAGCGTCGCCGGCTCCCTGTTCCGCGGCCGCGCGCATGAGGGCGAGCCCTTCATCGCGGGTGTACGCGTCCCCGTACATGAGGCGCCCGAGCACGGCGCAGGCCCTCGCGCAGCCGGCATCGGCGCTTTCGCGCAGCAGGGCCCGGGGGGCGGGGTCTTCGGGACTGCGCTCCAGCAGAAGTTCGGCAAGCTCGCAGGCCGCCTCGGCCGAACCGGCGGCGCGGGCCGCTTCGAAGGCCCTGACCGCGCGGACCGGCCTGCGGTCGCAGAGAATGTCGTCTGTCCGCAGGCGCCCGAGCTCGAGCTGCGCCGGCGCCCAGGAGGATTGCTCGAGAAGGCGCATGGCGCTGTAAACCTGCTCGATCTGCACGATCCCCGGAGGCATTTCGCGCATGAGGCGCAGCGCGAGCTCCATGGAGGGCCAGCTGCCGGCCCGGCCGGCCATGAGCAGCACGCCGAGCAGGACTCTGCACCTCGCGTCGTCAACCGCCGTCAGGTGCGCGGCGCGCAGGCGGGCAAGCTCCAGGGCGCAGCCCGGGGAGAGCAGGAGCGTGCCGGCGCGCAGCCAGACGGCCGCCGCCTCGATCGGGCCGCCGTCAATCAGGCTGCGAATGAAATCGCTGACGCCCTCCCGCTTCTCCTTCGCGATGCGGGCAAGAGGCAGGCATGCCGCCCCGATGCCGCCTTCGGCGGCCTTCTCCAGCAAGGGCTCGGCAGCCGCGCTGTCCGCGGGCGCATACCGCCCTTCGGCGGCAGCGGCGCCCAGCACCCAGGCCGCGTACACGGAGCCGGCCCGCTCAAGCCGGCCGAGCCGCTCGAGGACCCCTGCGCGCTCCCCGGGATCCGCAAGGTCGTCGAGCTCCCTTTCCAGGGCCGCGGCCTCCTGCTCCTTCCTGCGCCGGCTGCGGACCTTCAGCCACGCGGAAAGGCCCGGCCTCTCGGACATGGGACCGTCGTGAAAGGGCCGGGAGGTGAAATCGGGCCAGACCGGACCGGGTTCTTTTTTGGCCATGCTGTTCTCCTGAGGCGGCCGGACAGCCGCTCGTCCATTGCATTTCCGGATCATTCAGGGCGCGGTTCGGGCGCGTTTTCGCCGCCCGGCCGGCGCGCCTTCGGGGGTTGGCCGGGGTGCGTCCCGTCCGCGATCCCGCGTCCGCAAAGCCGCTCCGGACGGGCCCTGCGGGCGGTTTTCGCGGAGAAATTGTTTCACATGAAACGTTTGTGTTCCGGCGCCGGCAAAAGTCCTGGCGGACAGAGGCCGGGCCGGGAACGGGGAGGGCCGGAACTGCCCCGCCGGGCCTGCGGGGATCGGGAGCCGGGCCCGGTCAGGGCCCGGCCTGTGTCCCTAGAGATGCCTGCGGCAGGCCTCGGCCAAGCCGCCGGCCGCCCCGCGCAGGAAGGCGGCCGCGTCGGCGCGGCAGGCGATGCCGGGAAGGCCGGCCTCTTCGGCAAAGTCCCTGGCGCAGGCGTCGAAACGCTCGTCCGCGCGCTCGAAGAAGGCGGCCATGAAGAGAATCAGGCCCGCGTCCAGACGCTCCAGGGCGAGGGAGAGGGCGCGCGCCATGCGCTCGGGCAGCTGCGCCGCCGGCAGGATGGCGAAGAAGTTCGCGGCTCCGGACACGGCGCTTTCCGTTCCGGGCATGGCCCAGGCCAGCTCGGCCATGGGATCGCCCTGGCCCAGCAGCCAGAGCAGCGTCTCGCGGGCCTCCTCGTCGGAAATCGGGGCGCGCTCGCGCAGGCTGTCCGTCAGAAGGCCCAGGCGGGCGAGCGAGAGCAGGGCGCAGGCGCGGGGATTGTGATCGTCCCAGCCGGCCCTGGCGCAGGCCAGGCCCTCGGCCGTGTCGGCGGGCCGGCCGTCCAGACCGTTCAGGCGCAGCAGGGCCAGATCCAGGGCCGCCTCCTCGAGGCCGCCTTCGGCAAGGAAGGTCAGCAGATCCAGCGCCATGGCAAGGCAGTCCGGATGGCGCTGGCGCACGGCCACCGACAGGGCGGCCTGGGCCGCGCCGTTGATCCAGCCCTGATCCGCCGCGCGGCGCAGCAGGGCAAGTCCCTCTCGGACAGCGTCGGCAGAGGCGGCAGAGCCGGCCTTTTCGGCGGCGGGGGCGGCTTCGCCGGCCTCCCCGTCGTCGGCAATCAGGGCGCAGCCGAGCTCGGCGCAGGCCCTGGCGACGTCCTTGCCGGCCAGGGAGCGCAGAATGGCGCGGCCGGCGCCGGCCGTCTCCTCCATTTCGGGGTACATCTCGTAGAGGCGCGCCAGATCGCAGCCTGCGTCGGCATCGCCCCTGTTCCAGGCCTTTTTCAGCAGCTGGCAGGCCCTGTCCGTGTCCTGCTCCACCAGCCCGCCTTCCAGGGTGAGGCTGCCCAGGGAGGCGATGGCCGGCACCCAGTTCTCGCGGGCCATCTCCTTGACGATTTCCACGGCCTTCTTCACGCGGCGCTCCTGATCGGGCAGGGGCCTGAAAAGCTGCAGCAGGCTCAGCAGAAGCTGCGCGGCCGGCCAGCTGCCGGCGCGGGCGAAGGTGTCGAGACGGTCGCACAGCACGGCGCGCTCCTCGTCGCCGATGCCGGCCAGGCCCTCGCAGACGAGGCGGGCGAGCTCGTCGGCGCAGCCGGGGGAGCCCATCTCCATGCCGCGGATGAGCCAGGGCATGGCCTTTGCCAGGGGATCGTCCTCATCGGCACCGTCCGCGGCCTCGCCGCCTTCCGCGCCGTCCGCGTTCCCGTCCCCGCTGCTGCCGTCGCTCTGCAGCAGGGCCGCCATCTCCAGGCAGGCCGTGGCCAGCCCTCCGTCGGCGGCGGAGGAGAGCAGGCGTTCGGCTTCGGCCGCGTCCTTTTCCACGCCGATGCCGTCGCGGTGCAGCATGCCCGTGAAGAAGGCCGCCAGCACCGAGCCCTGCTCCTTGAGCGCCTGCAGGGCCTCCACCTGCACGGCGACCGTGGCGGGACTGTTCAGGCCCTGGGCCAGATCCCCCCAGCAGATGCCCGCCTGCACCTCGGCGGGGTCCTTTTCCGCCAGGGCGAAGGCGCGGATCACGTCCTCCTCGGGCACTGGGCCCGCGAAGACGCGCAGCTTCTCGCGGCCCTTCTTCGCCGCGTTCTTTCCCTTCTGCTTTGCCATATGTCTTTCCTTGGGCGTCCCGGTCCGTTTCGGGACGCCCGGCTGATTTCCGTTGTCAAAAGCGCCTCTGACGGCGCGGGCCTTGTGCCCGGCAGGGAGGCTCGGTCATGCCCCGCCTCCGGACCCGTGCTCAAATGCCATGCCATGCGGGCAAAGGTCAAATGCCCGGGCCCGGGGGGAGCGGCGCGCCGTCCGGGGAGGCTTTTCAGCGGCCGGCATTTCCCGCCCCGAAGCGCGCGACGGCTTCGGGGAAGCTCTTTCCGGCATCGTTCAGGATCTTCTTCACGGCCGTGACGCCGCCCCTGCCGGGCAGGCCCAGGGCCGCGGCAAAGCCTGCCGCGCAGCTCTTCCACCAGGCAGCAGGAAGGTTCGAGGCGGACTGCTTGCCGAAGACGGAGAGCAGGAAGGCCGCGACGGCGGCATCGAGCCTGTCCAGGCTCTTTCTGAAGGCGTCTCCCAGCAGCCTGCCGCAGGCCTCCCCGTCCGCGTCCCGCCAGGCCGGCTCAGTCCTGATGCCGGGCACGCGGCCGATGGGCGCGAGCACGTCGCCCGCGCGGGCCAGGGGGCGGTCCGCCCGGCGGTGGCTGCCGGCTCCGGTGAAGAGTGCCATGGGCAGCTCCATGGCGATTGCGGCCAGCGGCTCGCGCCGTCCGCAAAGCCACACGAGCAGTTCCTCCGCCTCCGGGGCCTCAATCCAGGAATGCCTGTGCAGGGCGTCCGAGAGCAGGCCGAGGCGGGCCAGGGCGCACAGGGCCGAGGCGCGCGGATCATGCTCGTCCAGCATGGCGAAGAGCCTGCCGCTGTCCTGCTCGGGCCGTTTGGCAAAACCGTACAGCCCCAGCGTGAACACCTCCGCCTGAAAGGACGCGATCGCCCTGTCGATATCGTGCTCCAGCGCGAGCTCCTCCATGATCTGTCTGGGCGCGCGGGTTCCCCTGTCCGCCCGCATCAGTCTGATGCGGGTGCGCAGCACGGCGGCCTCGCCGCATCCGGTCTTCTCCAGCAGCTGCAGAAGCCGCTCGCCCTCGGTCGAGGACAGCCCCTCGGCGCGGGCGAAAAGCCTGGCGCAGGCCGCTTCCGGCTCCTCGACCCGGCCGCAGCCGATGGCCTCCTCCAGCAGGGTCAGGCCCTCGGCGAGCTCCTTCGGGGAGGGGGACCCGCACGAGGGCGCGACAAGCTCGAGCCCGAGCCTCGTGACCGCCGTGCCGTCGCGCTCCAGCGCAAACTTGCGCAGTATGGCCAGGGCCGCGGCCCGATCCGCGGGGGAGGGGGCGATGTCGTGCAGCAGCAGGTCCGCGAGCGGCAGGCCCGCGTCCCTGTCGCCATCCCGCCAGGCCTCCTCGAGCAGCGTTCTCGCGCTGGCGAGGTCGCGCGGGACAAGCGTCCCCGTCTTCAGCAGGAAGCCCAGATCGGCGCGCGCCTCGGGCAGCTTCAGGGCGTGCGTCCTGCCGAGCAGGGCGGTCAGCTTCTCCACCCGCCCGGCATGCCCTTCGAGAGGATGGAAGACGGCAGAGGCCCGCAGCGCGCACCTGAGGCAGGGGAGGCTCCCCATGGCGGCGTAGGCCGTCAGATCGTCGAGCACCTGGCCCGCGAGTCCGTCCGGGGGCCGCACGGCGCCGAACTCCATGAGGTCCGCCATCTGGCAGGAGCAGTGCGGCGAGCCGGCTTCGGCGCCGGCGAACAGCGCCTCGGAAGCCCGCCGGTCGGCCAGATCTCCGCCGGTCTCCTGCAGGGCGTACCTGAGAAATATGATGCAGGCCGGCGGGCAGCACAGCCCGGCCGCCTGCGCGATATTGGCGAGATATTCCCTGTCGTCCGTGCCGCGGCCCGGAATCCGGGCGATCAGGACAGCCCTGGCCCAGGCGGCCATGGCCGTCTCCGGGCGGTCCGGGCCCGAGAGCTCGGCAAGAAGCCTTTTGACCTGAATCTGGCAGGACGGGTCAGGCAGGCTGGTCACCCGCTGCAGGCGCTCGAAGAGCTCCCTGTCCCCGCCGCTTCCGCGCGTGTCGAGCCAGTAGCCGATAATGTCGGCCTCGGCGGGCATGTCCCGGAAGAAGCGCTCCGGACTCCCGCCGCCGTCTCCGCCGCCCGCAGCCGGGCCGTTTCCGATGAGTTCCATGTTTTTTCTCTCCTGCTTTCCTGCTGCGCGCGGACTGTCCTGCTGTCGCTGCGGAATTATCCGGCAGCCGCGAAGCGCGCGATGGCTTTGTCGATATGTTGGCAGGCCTCGTCCAGGGCCGCCCTGGCGGCAGCCGAGCCGCCCCGTTCCGGCAGTCCCAGGGCCGTGTTGAAGGCGCGGGCGCAGTTGCGCCACCAGACCTGCCCCAGGCCCGATTCGGGCTGTTTTTTGAAGACGGCGGCCATAAAGCCGGCCATGCCGGCATCAAGCCGGTCCAGGGCCGCCCTGAAGGCGGCCGCCATCAGCCTGCCCGTCCCGGCCGCGTCCGCGTCCCGCCAGGCGGCCGGATCCTTTCCGGAGAGGACATCGCCTGCCAGGGCCAGCCCGCGCTCCCTCTGCCCGTGATCCGGCATCAGCGTGAAGATGCCGCAGGGCAGCCGCAGGGCAAGTTCGGCCATGGGCTCGCGCCGCGCGCCAAGCCAGCGCAGGGCGTCTTCTGCCTCCTTCGGGGCGGCCGGAACATGCTTGCGCAGCGAGGTGGACGAAAGGCCCAGGCCGGCCAGGGCGCACAGGGCGCTCAGGGCCGTGCCGCGCGGCTCGTGCCGCTGCCAGGCCTCGCGCAGGCTGCCGCTCCCCAGCACCGAGCCCCTGCCCGTGCCGAGCAGGCCGAAGACATGGATCTCCGCCATGAAGGAGGAGGCAGGACCCATGCCGGCAGTCTCGCCGGTATCGTCCGGCTGAAGGTCATACACAATGTCGAAGCGCTCCTCGTCGTCGGCGTGCGGGTTCAGCAGTCCGAGCTTCGCGCGCAGCACGGCGGCCTCGCCGCTGCCGGCCTTCTCGCAGGCCGCGAGCAGCCGCTCGCCGGCTTTCGACTTGAGATGCGGGGCGCGGGCGAACAGGCGGGCGCAGGCCTCGACGGCCCTGCCGCGCAGGGGTGTGGCGGCGACGCGCTCGAGCAGGGGCAGTCCCTCGGCCAGATCCTGCTCGGACGGCGCGCCTTCGGCGGGCGCGCAGAGTTCGGCCCCGAGCAGGGCGCAGGCGCCAGTGCTTCCGTCCCCGCTGCCGTCGTCCGCGCCGCGGACAATTGCGCGCAGCATGGCCAGGGCGGCCGCCCGCTTTTCCGCGGATCCGGGCCCGTCATGCAGCAGGCTCTCCGCAAGGGCGCATCCGGCCTGGCTGTCGCCGGCCTGCCAGGCTTTTTCAAGAAGCGCTTTTGCTTTCTCCGGATCGGGCGCCAGAAGCCAGCCCTCCCGCAGCACCAGGCCGAGCTCCCGCTGCGCCGCGGGAAGATTGCCTGCGGCCGCTTCGGCCAGCAGGGCGGTCAGGCGCGCCGCCCGGTCGGCATGCCCGGCAGAAGGCCGCACCGCGGCGCAGGCTCTGAGCGCGGTCTCGAGACAGGGCCAGCTGCCCGCGGCGGCATGCTCCCCGAGTCTGTCCAGCATGGCTGTCACCAGATCGTCCCCGGCAAATCCGCTGCGCGCGGCAAGAGCCCTGCCCAGGGTGACGAGGCAGAGCGGCGAGCCGGCTTTGACGCCCTGGGCGAGCGTCCCTTCGGCCATGTCCCTCATTTCCTCTCCGCCGACCGCGCAAAGCCGGTACAGCGTGTCGCAGGCGGGAGGAAAGCCTCTGCGCGACGCTTGCCCGAGGTCCGCGCGCACCTCGGGGTCGTTTCGGGCAAGGCCCAGGCATTCTGTCAGCAGCCTTGCCGCGACCCAGGGAGCCGCGGCAGACACCGCGTTCCAGGGATCGTCCGCGGCAGGGAGCAGCTCCTCGGCCGCCGCGGCGCGCCCGGGCCCGCTCATGGCCAGCACTTTCTGAAGCCCTGCGAGCAGGTCCCTGGCGCCGGCCTCGGCCGGCTCGTCCCCGTGCGCGGCAAGCCAGCGCCCGATCACGACATCTTCCGGCGGCAGGCCCGTGTCAAAGGATCGCGCGGCCGCGCCGCCCTGTTCGTTGCGCGTGTTCATGCTGCTTTCTTCCATGTTCTTCTCCGCAGGCGGCGCCGCCCCTGTTCAGGCGGGTCCCGCCGCTTCCGGTCCTGTCCTGTCCGATCTTGTCAGGCCCGACTGTCCGTCCGGCTGCCAGCCTGACTTGCGCGTGTCAGGATTTCGGTCCGTCCGTCCGGCCGCCGGTTCCGGCCGCGGCCGCCGGATGGCAGGCGGCAACGGCCTGGCGCATGTCCTTCACGACCGCGGAAAGTCTCGTCTTCATGCCGGTCACGCCGCCCCTGTCCGCGAGATCCAGACCCTGGTTGAAGCCCGAGAGGCATTCCCGCCACCACTGGGCGCCAAGGCCCGAGCGCGGCTGCCGCTTGAAGATGGCGAGCAGGACGGCGGCCGGAGCCGGATCGAGGCGGGCAAGGCCGTCCTGAAAGGCGCGCGCCATGAAAAGCCCGGTCGACCGGCCGCCGGCGATTTTCGACCTGTCACCCAGGGTGCGCAGGTCGGCCCTGTGCCGGGCGTGCACCTCGTCCGCGTCGTCGAGGCCGCCCCAGCCTTCCGAGGTTGTGACCAGCGACTTGAAAAGCCCTCTGGGAAGCCCCATGGCCAGGACGGCCAGGGGCTCGCCCCGCTCCGCGAGCCGGCGCAGGCGCTCCTCTCCCCCGAACGCGAGGAGGGCGCCATCGTGTGCCAGACTGTCGGAGAACAGGCCCATCCCGGCCAGGAGCCCCACGGCGGTGCCGCGGGGATCGTGCGCATCGGCTGCCGATCTCAGCAGATTTCCGTCCGCAACCGCCCTTCTGGGCAGGCCGTAGAGGCCCAGGACGTAGATTTCGGCCAGAAAGCCCGTGACTGCGGGGCTGTTTTCG
>JAUNSE010000515.1 GCA_030539415.1 Desulfovibrionaceae bacterium | reverse complement strand
GGACGGCAACTACTTCACCATCCTTTTCGAAGACGGGGAGAACTCCGCCCAGTACGGCCATCAGATCACCATGGGCAGGATTGACGGCCCGCTTGCCGCGGTGAAGGCGCTCGGCCCCGACATCACGGTACGCATCGAGCTTGCCAGATAGCTTGGCCCGCCTGAGCCGCCCGGACTCACAGCCCTCCGGAGACAATCTCTCCGTATCCATATAGCGCAGCGCCCGCCGCGGGTCACAGACCGGCAGCGGGCGCTGTCCTGTTCAGTCGGAATTTTCCAAGAGGCAGTCGGAAGGACACCCCGGGCGGGGGCTAGTTCATTTTGATGCCCGAAGAGCTCTTGCCCTGCTCCTCCTTCGCCCTGTAGGCCTCGCGCTCCTCGTCGGTGGCCAAGCGCACGTAGTCGAGGTCGGGGATGAGCTGCCGCGCGACCGGCTCTGTCACTTCGGCCAGCCTGGGCTGGCCTGCCCACATGCCGATGGATATGCCGCCCTCGACGTAATACGTTTTGCCGGCCTCCACATCCAGAGTGACGGCAGCGCGGGCCTCGGTTTCGGCATGATAGGTGTGCTTGCCGGGGGTCGTTTTGTAGATGAAGTAGGTGCCGGACTTGAGCAGGCCGATGCGGACCGTGTCCTCGCAGACAAAGTACGAGATGCCGCCGCCGGTGAAGGCGCTTTCGCGCACGAAATAGATGACGGCGCTCTGGGCGTCGGGCACAATGACGGGGGCAGTCTGCTCTTTCACATAGTCGCCGCGCAGGGGCATGGCGGCGCAGCCGGCCAAAAAGACGGTGAGCAGCAGGACGCAGAGGGGAGAGAAGGTTTTCATGTTGACTCCTTGTGTGCTGTCCGCAAAGGCACTGTGATGTTTCAGGTTTTTCGGGTGTGCGGCTTTCGCGGACGTGGTGCATGTGCAGATAGCATATGAGGTGAGTCCGGTAAACAGGTCCGGGCGCCCGATGTCTCCGGCATTGTTCGCTTCCATGGTAACGACAGGAAGCAACATGCCTTTTTTCAGCAGCTTGTCCGGTGAATCCAGGGACTCATTTTTTCTTGTGCAGAGCAGATGCGGAGATGCTGAGGGGGCGAGAGAAAATCCGGCCTTCCCGGGCAATGCCGGCTTGCCGGTCAGACAGCCGGAAGCCGTTCCAAATCTGACCTGCTGCCTGCCCCACATCTGCTCGGAGTCTGTCAGGATGGAGCGAATGCGCGGCTAGACAGAGCCATGCCCGTATTCTATTGAACAAGGTCAGCCAGGGGGAAGGCCGCGCTTTGCCCCCACCTCTACCTCTTCTCCGGCTCTTCGCCGGCATTGTTGTCCGACCGCCCACCTCCTTCCATGCACGGGAGCCGCCATGAAACTCAGCCAGCTTCGCATCCTGCACGACTTTGCCGTCACGAGCAGTTCGGACGAGACCGCCCGCAGATTCGGCATACAGGATATTGATGTGATTCACGCTCTGAGAGAGCTTTCGGACGAGCTCGGCTGCGAACTGTACATCTGGCCAGGAACAGATGCTGTTCTGACCAGGGAGGGCTGGCGAACTGCGGCCAGGTACGACAAGATCCTGCGCGTGCTGGACAGCATGAAGACCGGCGGAGAGAAAAGCGGGGATGCGGAGGATCCTGCCGCAGACCCGGGGCCGGCGCTCACCGGCCCGCTCACCGTTGCTGCCACACCGTATATGGCCGAACGCTTTCTGCAGGACGCGCTGAGACGCCTTGTTTGCGAACATCCCGGCATCACCATCCGGCTGCGCGAGACCGATGCCCGCACTGTCGCCGAACTGGTGCGCGACGGCCATGCTGACCTGGGCCTTGCCCCGGCCGTCGATGGCTTTTCCGAACTTTTCTTCACCCTCATTCTGACAGAGCGATGCTTCCTTGCCGCCGGCAGCGCGAACTTTTCACTCTACCGGCAGCGCCTGGAGGACGGCCAGTGCGAGGACAGCGACTTCGTCTTCGGTGCCGAAGACAGCGA
>JAUNSE010000514.1 GCA_030539415.1 Desulfovibrionaceae bacterium | reverse complement strand
CGGCTCGGCCTCTTTATGCCGATGATGCCCTGACACCCGTCCATCGCCCCCGGGCACCAGTGCTGCACGCAGGTTTTGCATACACTGTCCATCCGAAAATTGACCTCCTGCCTCACGGAGCCTGCTGCCCCGAGCCACGGTGACAGGGCGCCCTCCCGAAGGAGGACGCCTCTGCCTGCAATCCCCACTGCCAGTGACCGCCCCTGCCATGCACCCTATCTGGCGAGGCGCTCCTCAAGAAGCCGCGCGAGGTCGGAGTGCCCGCGTCGGAACGCGCGTTCCAGCGCGGACTCGCCCTTGCCGTTCCTGGCATTCACATCGGCGCCATGCTCCAGCAGAAGCCGCGCGGTCTCGACAGACCCTTTGCCGGCTGCCCCCATCAGAGCGGACTCCCCCTCATCGTTCCGGGCATTTGCATCGGCGCCGTGCTCCAGCAGAAGCTTCACGGTCTCGGCAGAGCCTTTCCAGGCAGCCGCCATCAGCGCGGAGTCTCCATCGCGGCCTCGCGCGTTCACATCGGCGTCATGCTCCAGCAGCATTTTCACGAGCTCGGCATGTCCCCCCCGGCTCGCCTCCATCAGAGGGGAGTAGCCAAAGCTGTCGATGACATTCACCAGAGCTCCGGCATCCAGCAGGATCCGCGCAACATCGACACAGCCCTCCTCGCTGGCCGCTGTCAGCGCGGTGTCGCCGCCCTCGCCCCGCGTGTTCACATCGGCGCCATGGGCCAGCAGCAGGTTCACGACATCATCGTACCCGTTTATGGCAGCCAGCATCAGGGCGGTATCATCGCCATTCTCCCGGGCATCCACACCGGCGCCGTGCTCAAGCAGCACCCGGGCGGCTTCAAGCCGGCCCTCCCAGGCAGCCTCCTTCAGCGCGGAATAGCCGGTCACGGACATCGCGTCCGCATCGGCTCCATGGTCAAGGAGAAGCTCCGCCACCCGGGCATGCCCCTGCCGGGCGGCCAGCATCAGGGCGGAACACCCCTCGCCGGTCTTCGCGTTCACGCAGGCGCCATGGTCCAGCAACAGCCGCGTGACCTCGACATGCCCCTCGTCGGCAGCCAGATTCAGGGCGGCATACGCTTCGGCGTCAGCAGAAGCTCCGCGACTCCGGCATGGCCATGCCAGGCGGCCATCATCAGGGCGGTAAAGCCGGTCTCGGACCAGACATTCACGCGAGCTCCGCGCTCGAGCAGAAGGCGCGCGACTTCGGCATGCCCGTTCCAGGCGGCCAGCATCAGAGCGGTAAAGCCGGTCTCGGAATGGGCATTCACATCGGCCCCGCGCTCCAGCAGCTCCTGCGCGGCCCCGGCATCACCCTGCCTTGCGGCCGCCATCAGGGCGCATTCATCCCCGTCCTGCGGCGCCTTCACGGCGGGTCCGTAGTCCTCCAGGAAGCGGGCGGTCCTGTAGAAGCCGAAGGCGCCCGCATGGTTGCGCGCGGTCCAGCCGCGATTGTCACGCATGTCCATGTCGGCCCCGTGGTTCAGCAGAATCCCGACAGCCTCGGTCCGGCCGGGCATGGCGGCATTCATCAGCACAGTCATGCCCTTGTCGTCCCGCGCATTGACTTCGGCTCCGGCGCCGATCAGGTCCTCAATAATGGCGGCGTGCCCGCGCCAGGCAGCCAGCATCAGTGCGGTCCTCCCCTCCCTGCTCCGCAGGTTCGCGTCCGCGCCGGCGTTCAGCAGTTTCCTGACAATCTCGGCATGCTCCCATTCGGACGCAGTCATCAGGGCCGTGAAGCCGTTCCCGTCTGCCGCATTGATGTCGCAGCCTCCGGCAAGGCACTCGTCGACCGCCCTGGTATCGCCCCTTTCCGCGGCGTCCAGCAGGGCTTCGGAAATGCGTCTCCTGCCGGCCGCGCCGTTCTCCCTGTCAAAGTCTTCCATGTCTTTCTCCCGGGCTCTGTTCCTGCAATATTTGCTTCCTCAACATATCCCATGGAAAGGGGGAAATGACGCTCTTGTCTTCCTAGAG
>JAUNSE010000513.1 GCA_030539415.1 Desulfovibrionaceae bacterium | reverse complement strand
CTGCCGCAAGCAGGTGGCCGCCCTCAATCCGGAGCTGTTCGCCGTTCGCCTTGTGCTCAAGGAAGTGGAAAAGTTCAAGACGGACGAGGCCTATGCCTCCCTTTCCAATCAGGACCTGCAGGATTTGGAGCAGAAGGTTGCTCCGCTCGTCCATTTTGACGATCCTGACATCATGGCCCTGCGCTTTGACAGCTTTATGTACGGCTTCATGCTGGACCTGCTCGATGGGACGCAGCGAGTGGATCGTGACAGTTCAACGCTGGTCAAGACCGTCAGAGCGCTGCAGAAGCTGAAGAACATCCCCCAGGTGGCAGACCAGCTCCCGCTGCTCGAACAGATTGACTGCGAGGCATTCTGGCAGAATCTCAGCGCCAGCACTCTTGAAGACGTGCGGCGCAAGCTGCGCCCGCTGATTCAATTTCTGGACAGAGAAAGCAAGGCGGTCATCATCACGAATCTGTATGACCCTGTCGTTCGAAGCGGGGAAGGCAAACCACTGCCTGTGATGGATGAGTTTGAAAGCTACGAACAGAAGGTCAACCGCTATATTGAGGAACATCGTGACACCGAGGCCATCCGCAAGCTGACGCAGAACATTCCGTTGACCCAGCAGGACTATGAAGAGCTGGAGCGCATCTTCACTCAGGAACTGGGCAGCCGCGAGCAGTACAAGAAAGCTTTCAGCGACACGCCGTTCGGTCTGCTCGTCCGCAAGATTGCCAAACTGGATCACGATGCGGCCTTTGACGCATTCTCCGAGTTCATCAACGACGAGTCCCTGAATTCACGTCAGATTGAATTTGTGAAGAAGATTATTCTGTATATCGAGCAGAATGGTTATATCGACAACCCGAGTATCCTGAGAGAGCCGCCTTTTGACAAGCCATTCAGAATATTTGACTTTGATCATGTGCATCTGCAGCGGCTGATGCACGTCATTACTTCTATAAAGCAAAATGCGCTGTGGCAGTGTGCATAGCGGCGCGAAATTCTTCGTGAGGCGACGGGACTTTCTCCCGTCGCCTCCGCGCCCCACGGCTCCGCCTCCTGTCCTGCGTCAAAATTCCCGCCGCTGCAGCCGTCCCCGATGAGCCCCTGACGCTCCTCCATGTCAGTCGTCCTCGCCGAGCGTTTCCGGCTCGAAGAGCATGACTGTCCGCGGGACAAGGTGTGCAAGCCGGCCGTGCGCCTCCAGAATCTCCTCGAAGAGGTGCGGGTGCTCCGCGGCCTCCATGGTCAGCACAAGGGCGAAGGGCAGGGGGCTCACGCGGCCCGCGTCCCTGTCCTCGTCCGCCGGGCGCTGCCAGAGTGCGAAGGCCGGCCGGCGCAGGCTTGTGCCGGAAAAATTCCCCTCCCCGCGAAGCGTGTTTGTCCAGCGGACGGGCCGGCAGCCCGGGCCGTCTTCACAGGGGCGCAGCGGCCAGTCGAAAAACAGCTCTGGCCCGAGCCGGTCGAGCCTGGCAGTCTTGTCAGTCCGGCCTGTCCGAGCAGTCCGATCAGTCCGGCAAGCCCGGTTCAGGCCGGCCTCGTCAGAGCCGGATCTGCCCGCCAGTTCCTCATGCGGCACCTCCCCGTCGAGCGTGAGGACGGCATGGAGTTCCGGCTGGGCCAGCTCCCGCCTGTCCGCCGTGCGCGCGGGCCAGGCGCAGCAGAGGGTTGCGCGGAGGCGGCAGTTTCCCCTGATGCCGCCAGCGGGAAGGGGGAGCGGCGCTAAGAGCCCCAGGCCGGCTTCGAGCTCGCCCTGCAGGACCATGGCGGCCGTGCCGTCGGGAGAGGCGATGAGGGCCGTCAGGTCCTCGGGGATTCTGCCCCAGTCCTCGCGCAGTCTCTTCTCCGGGCCCGCTGTTTCGGAGCCCGCTGCCCCGGACCCATTTGTTCCGGACCCGGCGGCTCCGTGCACCAGAAGCGCTTTGACCGCCAGAGTGGAGATGGCATGCCCCATGACGGCGCGGATGCCGGCGGCCTGGCGCAGGGCGCAGGCGGCGGCAAAGCCTGT
>JAUNSE010000512.1 GCA_030539415.1 Desulfovibrionaceae bacterium | reverse complement strand
AAAGGCAAAAGGCAGGAAAGGCAGGGGGCCCGGCGCTTCGGCCGGAGCCTTGCGGTGAAGCTCACGGGCGGTGCGCTGACTGGCGTCCTGTGCAAAGGCAGCTCTTGAGGCAGGGCGGGTCTTTGGCTCGGAGGCATGGGCGCGGGATGACGGCCCGTGCGCAGGCTCGCGGCCGGCAGCGGCGGCGTGAGAGGCAGTCGGGCCTGTGTCGGCGGGGCAGCAGGAATCGGAACTACAGGAATTTGAACAGTAGAAATCGGAACAGCACAGGATCCGTTCGGACACGTTCGGACAATGGAGGACAAGAGTGAACAGCACGAGACAGGCAGTGGAGGCCGGAATGGCCGGAATGAATGAGATGGATGAGATGGATGGAATGGACGGGATGAGGACGCATGGAAGCAGGGCGTCCGGGATGAGGGCGCACGGGGGCAGGGTGTCTGTGGCGGTTCTTTCGGTGCTGCTGCTGATGCTGGTCCTTGCTCTCAGCGGGGGCAGGGCCATGGCCACCACCGTGGGTCTGGACAGCGCGGATCTCTCCGGGGTGACTGCCGACAGGGTCGGCACCACCATCGAGGGCTATGCGCATTCCGTGGGACCGGGGCTTGCCACTGCCGCCAACCAGGCGGCGGGCATCGACCAGCTGGCCCAGGTGGGCAAGACCCTGTGCGAGCAGCTGGCCGTGCTCAACACGGCCCTGCAGACCAGGCTTGCCGGCTCCTCCTCCGCCGGGAACGAGATGGCCCTGGGTGCCACCAGGGAGATGGTGGCCGCCCTCGAGCGCCTGGCCGGCACCCTCAGCGCCGACATCGAGGCCACCCAGCACAATCCCCTGAACGACAAGGCCCCCTGCACCGACATGGCCGCTGCTCTGGGCGGCAGCGGGCAGCAGAAGACCAGGGAGAGCCTGGACGAGCTGCAGGAGGAGACCCTGGACGAGACGCGCAGGGACGGGGTGGTGAGAAACTTTGCCCAGGCCCAGGGGCAGCAGGACTATGTCCTGCTGGACTCTGACCTTCTGAAGGACGAGAAGGTCTTCAGGCCCGGCTGGATCCTGCCGGCCACGGGACTCATCACCGAGCAGGCCAGATCCACCTACATGATCGGCGTCCTTGCCAACCCCACCCCGGCCCCGAAGGTCTCGGACGAGGCGGCGCTGACGCCCGGCGGCCGGAAGGGGGCCGCGGCCCTCAAGATCAAGTCCGCCCAGACCGGCGTGGCCGAGGGGGCGCTGCGCTTCGTGTCGCAGTTCTTCCTGCCGCTGGCGAACTACAGCGCGGCCGTGCCCGAGATGGAGGAGGAAGCCGGCGTGGACGAGGCGGACCGCAAGGAGGCCGACGAGATGGGCTATTCGCTCATGCAGTACTTCTCGGCCAGGCAGCAGTACTTTTCCGGCAACCTCAACCGCATCAGGGAGTCGGCGCTGTGGAACAGCAACGACACTCTGAAGCAGCTGATGATCGTGCTCTCCGAGTCCTACCACCTGCAGCTGGAGGCCCTGCGGGCAAGTCTCTACCAGACGGCGCTGCTGGCCACGCTGGTGGGCATACAGTCCAGGGACCAGAACGAGGTGGTGGAGCGGCATCTGGCTCCGCTGAGACAGGCCGCGGCGGCCGAGTAGGGCATTGCCGCATGGCGGGAGGGGTGGTTAACCCTCCCGCCTGTGGGGCATATTTCTACTTGTTCTTCGCTTCTTCCAGACGATCAAGACGGCGTTCGACCTGTTTTTCCTCGGCAAGCCGCTCGGCATTGGCGCGATCGGAACTGATTCTCAGCCGGACAATTTCATCCATAGTTTGTTGGACTTTTTCGAGACTCTGTTGCGCTGTTTTGCTTGCTTCTCTTGCCTGTTCTCTGTTTTCATTGAGAGAATGTTGAAACCAGGATGCTTGATATGCAGCAAAAGCTACTATTATTCCAATAGCTGCAAGAAGAGATCCGATACAAGATCCTAATATCCAGTATTTTACGTTTGATACTTCTTTCCTTAAGCTAGG
>JAUNSE010000511.1 GCA_030539415.1 Desulfovibrionaceae bacterium | reverse complement strand
GTGGCTGGAGCCCGTCACCGACGAGGAATACAACAAGCTTCCCTAGCCTTTGAAAAATTGTGCCTCCTAGCCTGAGGGCTTTCCGCAACGCGCGGGAGGCCCTTTTTTCGCGTCTTCCGTCCAAAGGCAGCGGGAGCAGCAAAAAATCCGCGGGCGGCGGGAAAGGGCCTTCCAGAGCTCTGTGAGGCCATGCGGCGTCCCCTTTTCCGGAGGCTCAGGAAGATGGCTGCTCCGCCTTCCGGGCGACCTCTCCGGCGAGCGCGGACTGGTGGACGCGTATCAGGTACTGCATCTCGTCCAGCATGCGCTGGCTGGTGAAGATGCTGACCATCGTCTCTTCAAGCTCCTCCCTTGTCCGGCAGACAATGGAGGAACGCGGGACATTCGCAAAGGCGCTGTACGCGACGCCGGCCTCGACATACAGACGCGCCGGCCAGCTAGCGAGCCCGTACCGGACAAACAGAACCCTGAATCTGTACGAACTGCATGCGGGCGTGAAGACGGAGCACAGGAAGGTGTGCGTTTCGTCTCCGCATCTTCCGAGCGCTTTCCGGGCAGCGGCGGCAGCCTTGTTCGTCACATCGCATGCGGAGAACAGAGGCGGATATGGAGCGGGCTCCTCAAGGAGGCCGTCATACGGCTCAAGGCTGCCTTCGACCAATCCCCGGGGCTCCCTGTTCACCTGGTCCAGAATGGCCTGAATCACCTGCTCGGGCGGCGTCAGGTCGATATCGCCGAAGTCAAGCCCTTCCCGCAAATCAAACGCCATATCCGCTCCGCCTCACCTCCGGCGCCATGTCACTGCTCCCGGTCCTGCCAAGGCGCGCGAGAGACTGCATCACCGCCGCCATGCGGCTTGTGCTGAACAGGCGCAGCAGCATGTCCTGGAGCTCGAAGCTTGTGCGGCACACGGGCTGCGCGCCGGGGACGAGGCCGGGCAGGCTCTGCGCGAGGCTTCTGTCCAGCCTGAGCTCCGCCGGATAGGCCGAGAGGCCGTAGCGGACGGCAAAGGGCCGGCAGCGGCAGGAGGGCCTTGCCGGCGTGTACAGGGAGCACAGATAGACATGGCAGGCATCCGCCCTCGTCTCGGGCCTGGCGGCCACGAGCGGGCGTGCCAGGTCCGCCTCCTCCTCGGTCTCGTACAGGGGAGCCGCCTCTCCGGCCAGCGCCTCCCGCTCGGCACAAGACTCGGGAAAGAGCAGCTCGTCGAGCCCGGGGATGCCGCCGCAGGGGCTGACGCTGCCGCGGACAAGGCCGTCCGTCTGCTCGGAAATCAGGTCCAGAATGTCCCGCACGACGCATTCGGGGGCGGGCTCGTCAATGAGGGCAAAATCCGGCGTCATGCCGGTGCAGGGGCCGCTGGTCATGGCCGTTCACTCCTGTGGGATGCATGCCGAGGCTCGGCGCCTCCGGCAGAAGGCGGATTCCGCGCATCGGGGCCGTCCCTGGGATGGAAAGCTCCCGGCCAGCCGGATGCGCCGGACAGGCAGGGCAGTCCGGCATGCAGGGGAGGTCGGATCCGCAAAAGCGGTCAGAATCGGCAGAAAGTCTTCCTCAAGTTCGGGAGAAGCCTGCGCGCAACGGGGCTGCGCGAAGAGTCATGCAGTGCTCTGCCGTCGATCATGCCCGCGTCATGTCCGGAACAAGAGATGTTTTTGCCCGGGCAAAACATTTCTGGCATGATCCGCTTCAAGAAGCGTCTTTAGCGAAGTTGCAGAACAAAGGCAAGAGGCCCGGACGGCCGTGAACGGCGGGATGCGGGAGCAGGGGCCCGGCCCCGACGCCCCGGCCGCGGCCGCGAAAAGAGACAGGGCCCGCGGAACGGCCGCGAAGGCGGCTGCCGGACCATTACCCTGTCGGTTTGACAGGCGGGCGAGGCATTTGTACATTATTGCAAATGCTGCATTTTTGTTCCGGCCGATGCTGGGCGCCCTCCGGCGGCCAGACAGGGGAACAGCGTCTTTAACTGCGACAGTGCGGGCAGACCCGGGCGAATGTGCCT
>JAUNSE010000510.1 GCA_030539415.1 Desulfovibrionaceae bacterium | reverse complement strand
CTGGGTCCAGCCGGATGGAGGCAGAGGGCGACTCAGCCGCAGGGGCAGGGACGGGAGGCAGCGCATGCAGAAATCGTCCGTCCGGACCGCCGAGGAGGCCGTGCCGTCTTCTGGGCAGAAAGACGGTCCGTGAAAGCCCAGTGCCGCTCGACAGAGGGCAAGTCGGGGCGACCGGCTTTTTGCAGGATGCAGAGCGACCTCTCCGGCCGAGCCCGAAAAGGAGGATGGAGATGCCGAAAAGCCGGCCAGAACACCCATGTCGCCCGGAGTCGGGATCGGCGGCCTTAGCTCTTACAGGCGTCTTCCGAAAACTCCGTCTGCCGGGAGCCTGTTATCTCCGTCCTGACGGCGGGCCCTGCGGACTGGCCGGCGCCGCGTGACGGAGGTCTGCGGCAGTGACAGATGCCCTGGCCGGACGGCCCGGCGAACCGTGCGCGTCCGGCTCTTCGGCAGGGGAAATCCCGGATCCTGGCCGCAGCCACCCGCGCCGGGAGTGCGGGCAGAGAAGCGGCAGAGGGACGGGGCAGCGCCGGCATGGTGAAAATTTTCAGAACAGATGAGGGAAATTGAAGACATGCCCCGGCTCCGGCCGGAAGGGTCCTGACGAGGGCTTATTCTGGAAAGAGGCATGCGCGGTGCAGGCCGGATGCGGAGGGAGAGGATGGCATGGGGCTGAAGCGTGGAGCGGAACAAGGCATCAGCAGGTCTGGCGGGTGGCCTGCTGTCTGCGGAAGCAGGCGCGGAGAGAGCGATGTCTGGATGCGGCCTGCATGAGGACTTGCGTGCCGCCGCTGGTCAGCAGCCGGGGCCGTCTCTGAGACAGGCTGCCGCGGAGCCGGGGGGGACAGTGCCGTATGAATGGGCGTCCCTCCTGTCCCAGGGTGGATTTCTGCCTGTCTCCGGCGTCTTCCGAACGGTCGGGGCTACGTTCTGTCCGGGGGCGGCGTTCGACCTGATTCTGCCCTGCAGACAGTCCAAGCGGGTGGCGCAGAACAGCGGCCTTTGCTTTCCTGTCCTGTTTCCCCGGGAGGTCAGGGCCGGGTCACGACTGTCCCTCCGACATTGCCGGGCTCTTCAAGCATGGCATCGTCGCATGTGCCGAGTTGCGCCGTGTCGAGTTCCGTGATCGCGAGGCGCAGACCGGCGAGATCGCTGTCCCGCAGGCACTGCCTGCCAGTCCGGCAGAGTTCGGCGTGTCTCGCCTGGTCGGTGTACAGATGCGCGGAGTTGAGGAATGACTGGAAGACGCCGGCGACAAACCAGGTCCGACGCCGGAGCACCGCGAAGCTGCCGCTCCCGAGATCCTCGAGAAGCCGTCCGGCATCGCTGTCTCCGCGCTCGATGGCCAGCAGGGCTCTTTTGGTCCCCGCGGCAAAGGCGGCTGCCTCCCGGGGGCGGACGTAGCGGCTGGCGGTTCTTTCGAAAAAGTCCATTGGTCTGCCGAGCTTCATCCGGCGGACATCCCCGATGTGCTTTCTGCGCACCCGGGCGCCCTCCTATTTTTGACCGCCAGAATGCAGTCCGCGGCCTTGCGGACGCTTTCCGGAGCCGCCCTGTCCAGGCCGGCAATGGCGGACTCTGGCATCTGCCCGGCCGGTTCCGTCTCGTCTGCGCCGGCAATTCCGGCGAGCCTGTCGAGGCGCTCGAGCAGGGACTGCGCCTCTCCGGCTGCTGCGGCAGCAAGTGCCGCTGCTTCCGCCTGTCCGCCCTGACGGGAACGGAACGGGTTTTCGGCGTAAAAGGTGCGGCCGAGGCAGGAAGCCGAGACGGCCATGAGGATGTCGCCGGAGTCGGGCATTTCGCAGGCGCACTCCAGATCGGCGACTTCGGGAATGACGCCCCTGTCAAAATCCGATCCGATGATTGTCGGCGCGCCGACTGGGCGGTTGTCCGTGACGGGAGCGTCCGTGTCTCCCTCCCGCAGCCTGGAGACAAGGGCTCGGGAACTTGCCGGCAGGCACGGACAGGCAGGCCTTGAAGACCAGCGTCCTCTGCACGGGCAGCGTCTCGCC
>JAUNSE010000509.1 GCA_030539415.1 Desulfovibrionaceae bacterium | reverse complement strand
TCGGCCTTCTTTGTTTCGTGAGCGGGCTTCTTTGCCTGCTGGGCGGGCTTCTTCGCCTCGACGCCGGGCTTGGGCTGGTCCGCCGAAGCGGACATCGCCGCCATGGGGCTGCCGAATATAAGGGAGCCGGCCGCCATGAGGGCGAGCAGGCCGTATTTCACTGTCATGATCTACCTCCTGAAAGAGAAAGGGGAGAACAAAGGGGCCGCAGTTTCCGCGGGTCCGAACAGATCCCGACTGCGGCAGATCCGCACACTACAGATTTTGCCGCGGCCGCGTCAAGAAGACTGACGATCCCTTGCCGCGGATGCCTTTCTCCCGCATCCCCGCTTATTCCTCCTCCACTTCTCAGCACCTTTTCCCGTATCCCATCCAGAGAACAAGCATGCCACTGTGGACACTCAGACCCTATCAGCGTGAAGCCGTGGACACCCTCATACGCCTTGCGCCGGCCAAGCAGTTTCTGCTTCTGCAGGCTGCCACCGGCGCGGGCAAGACGCTCATGGCCGCGGCCCTCATGCGCCACTTCACCGAACGCTGGCGCTTCCGCTGCCTCTTTCTCGCGCACAAGGCCATACTTGTGCGCCAGGCGCTCGCGCGCATGCAGACCACCTTCGACGACGCCGATGTGGACGTGGGTTGTCTCTGCGCCTCGGTGGAGCGTCCCGGACAGGTTTCCGGGTACATTGTGGTGGCCTCTCCGCAGACGCTGGCCCGCCGGCTGGACGAGCTGCCCAGAGTGGACCTTGTGGTCATCGACGAATGCCACCGCCTGCCGCCGCGGGGCCAGTCCTCGCTCTATGCCGACATCATTGCCGCCGTCACCGCAAAGCGCCCCAATGCCCGCGTTGTGGGCATCACGGCCACGCCCTGGCGCCTCGGGCAGGGCCCCATCTACGGTCCCGGCCTCAAGGCCGGCCAGGAGCCCTGGTTTGACGGGCTGGACGTGCGCATTTCCATCAGCGAGCTGCAGGTGCAGGGCTGGCTCGCCCCGCTGACCGTGCTGGCCTGCGACACGGCGCCGGATCTGCTCGCCATGCCGGTGGGCGCCTCCGGCGACTTCCGCGAGGACGCCCTGGAGGAGGCGCTGCTGCGCCCCCTGCATCTGGGCAGCGCCGTGAAGGCCGTGCAGGCCGAGGCGCGGGGAAGACGCCGCATAGCCGCCTTCTGCGTGACCATCGCCCATGCCAGGGCGCTGGCGGCCCGCTTTTGCGCGGAAGGAATTGCCGCGGCAGCCATCGATTCCAGAGCCGGCAGCGAGGCCAATGCCCTTGCGCTCGAAAAGTTCGCCGCCGGCGAACTGCGCGTGCTGTGCACGGTGGGCATGCTGACCGAGGGCTGGGACTGTCCGGAGACGGACTGCCTGCTCATGTGCCGCCCCACCCTCTCTCCTGCCCTGTACGTGCAGATGGTCGGCAGGGGCCTGCGCACGGCCCAGGGCAAGAAGGACTGCCTGCTCCTCGACCTTTCCGGCAACGTGCTGCGCCACGGCTCCCCCAATGCGCCGCGCCAGCCGCGCCGCGGCCAGGAGGAGAGCGAGTGGGGCGCTTCGGGCGAAGGCAGGAGGGAGGACGCGCTGCGGCGCTGTCCCTTCTGCGATGCCGTCCTGCCGCCCGAGACGGGTCTCAACTGCCCCGAGTGCGAAGCCGGGCTCTTCGAGCTCACCGAGGAGGGCCGGGTCTTCACGCGGATTGACCTGGAACGTCTTGAACGCTTCACCCGCAGGGGCGAGAAGATACGCAGGGCCAGAGAGGAGGCCGAGGCCAGCGCGAGGGCCGAGGAGAAGGCCAGAGAGCAGGAGGCGCGCGAACAGCGGGCCAGGCACAGGGCCTCGCTCATCAACGAGGGGCAGCCCGTGCGCGTGCAGCTGCTCTCCTTCACCGATCCCGAACTCTATCAGGTGCGCAACGGGCCCGCAGCCGGCGCCGTCACTCTCAAGGTCGACCTGCTGGTCCATGTGCCGGGCTTCGGCCGTCGCTCCGTGCAGGTCATCCTTGACCCCGAGGGCGCCATG
>JAUNSE010000508.1 GCA_030539415.1 Desulfovibrionaceae bacterium | reverse complement strand
CATAGGCCTTCTCTCCCCCGGCGATGGTGGAGGCCACGCGCCAGAAGAGCTCCGGCACGGTTTCCTGCACGCCTGTGTCCGGATTGGTCTTCTGATAGCGTCTGGCAAGAACGATTCTGGCATTTTCGCTGAGCACGGGCTCGCGCAGCCCTTCGGGCAGAGACATGCATTTCCTCCTTCAAATGTGTGCGGCGCGGCGGACAGGGGCCAGGCGCCTGAACAAACGGTACGAGTCCCCGGCGGAATCCCCCCGCGGGCGGGGGCAGAACAAGGCCCTGCGGCTTGTGCCGTCAGGGCCTTGCGAGGGAAATTCGTGCGCCGGGCAAAAGAAAACCGGAGCAGCCCGGAAGTCCTGAGCCGTCCGATACGTTCCAGGCCGTGCCGGGTGCGCCGGCCTATCCGGTGACGCAGCCGGCGGTTTTCTCGATGAGATGGACCACGCGGGCCGTCTGGCGGCCGGAGGCGGTCTCGGACGTCATGCTCTGCTCCACCGTGGCTATGCCCTTGATGACCGTGGAGTGGCGCTTGTTCACTCTGGCGCCGATCTGCACCAGGGTCAGGTTGGTGTACTTGCGGGCCAGGTAGAAGAGCACGTTGCGCGCCTCGACAAAGTTGCGGCGGCGCAGGCAGGAGCAGATCTGGCGCTCGGTGAGGTTGTACTCGCGGCTCACGCAGCCGAGCAGCCCGTCCAGAGTGGGCACGAGGCCGTTCTTCTCCTTCTTCACCGGAGCGAACTGGCTCAGCACCTCGAGGGCGGCCTCGGGAGTGACGGGCGTGTTCATGACGCGCGTCTTCAGAAGCAGCGTCTGCAGGCAGGACTCGAGCTGGCGGACGTCGCCCTCTATGCCCTTGGCGAGCATGGCCACCACTTCCTCGGGCAGCACGGTCTGCTGGGCCTTGGCCTTGCGGCGCAGGATCTCGCAGCGCATCTGGTAGTCGGGCGCCTGCATGCTGGCCTGCACGCCGGAGCTGACCAGGGAGACCAGCTGGGAGTCCAGGGCCTTCAGGTCCTTGGCGTCGAAGCGGCTGGAGAAGACCACGCGGCTGCCGCGGTCCTGCAGGTGCTTCACCAGGGAGAGCAGCACCTCCTGCGTCTTGGCCTTGCCGCGCAGGGACTGCAGATCGTCCATCAGGAGGAAGTCCAGGGCGCGCACGCGGCCCATGAAGTCCTCGAGATTGTCGTTGACAAGGCCCATGCGGAAGCGGGCGTAGAATTCGTCGCCGGTGAGGTAGGCCACCTTGGCGTTGCTGCCTCGGTCCTCGAGAATCTGGCGCACGGCGGACTGCACGATGTGCGTCTTGCCGAGGCCCGGCTCGGAGCTCACGAAGAGCGTCTCCACGTAGCTCTTCGGACGGCAGACGTCCTGGGCGGCGCTCATGGCCATGAGGTTGGTCGGGCCCACCACGAAATCGTCGAAGCAGTAGCGCCACTGCTTGCGCATGGCGGCGTCGCCGGAGATGGTCACGCCCTGGTTCAGGGGCATGCTCTTGATCAGGGCCTGCGGCGCCATGGTCCACTGATTGCCCCTGGCATCGGGACCCATGTGCGGGTCGGCTGAGGGCTGGGCCTGCGCGGGCTGTGCCTGGCGGGGCTCGGCGGTCTGGGCGGGACGGGTGTGCGCCTTCTTCACAGGAGCGGCGGCTTCGGGACCGGACAGAAGCCCCTGGGGCCTGGCGCTGACGGCCTGCGCGCCCTCGGGGCGCTGGGGCCGCGCCTGCGGCGCGGGGCCGGCCGGCTGGTCCGGAATCGCCTTTCCTGCAGCCTGGACATGAGAGACCCGCAGCGTGATCTCCTCCGGACGGCAGTTCATCTGCTCGGAGGCGGCCGCGAGTATGGTCTGGCCAAGCTTTCTTTCCAGACGGCGCGCCATGTAGTCGCTCGCCCCGTTCATGGACAAAGTGAGAGTATGCCCGCTGATCTCTGCAGAGAGCGGGGCAAGCCACACCTTGTAGTCCGCCGGGGGCACCGTCGTGGACAGGCTGGTAAGAATTTGGTTCCAACAATCAGACATAGACCCGTCTTATAGATC
>JAUNSE010000035.1:3606-11365 GCA_030539415.1 Desulfovibrionaceae bacterium | reverse complement strand
ACGCCGTCCCCGGGTACGAAACGCTGTTTGCCGGGACTGACAGGACGAAGCAGACGGACGGGGCGGTCCGGCCAAAAGAGGCTGAAGAGAGCGCCCCGGCCTACCAGTCGGGCCCGGCGGAAGGACAGCCGGACGACTGACCGGCAGACCGGTTTCCCGGCACCGCGCCCGTCAGGCGCGGCGCTCAGCGAATTTTCCCGGCTTCCAGGTCCATGCGGTAGCGCGTGACCGTCTGGTGAATCTCGTCTATCAGGGCCTGGGCCTGGCGCTCCACGTCCTCCATGGGCGCGCCGTCGCGCATCATGGCGGCCAGGCGCCCCTGCTCGGTCATGTCGTCCATCAGCTCTTCGGGTGTCGTGGCCCTGTCCGGCACGCGGCTGTCCAGCTCGCGCGTCACAAGACCCAGGCGCGCGGCCATGAGCTCGAGCGCCGTCGTGTCGCCGGTTATTTCCATTATCTGCATGGCCTGCTCGAGGCCCAGCTTGACCACGCTGCGGTCGGCTCTGGGATTGAGGGCGTTGTAGAGGGACGAGGGGCGCATGCCGAGCTCGACGGCCAGGCGCTCGATGCCCCAGGCCTGCGCCGCCTTCTGCACGGCGGCAACCACTTCGGGCAATGTGAATGAGGGCATGGTTTTACCGTTCCTTTGCGGGGCGCGCCGTGCTGATATCGGGGCAGAAGCCGTTCGGGCCCCGCCCGGCCGCATTCCGGACCAGACAACTTCAAACCAGCCGCCGGTCCGGGGCCTGGACGCGCCGCGCGCCCGCCGCGCGTCCGGAAGAGGTTTTTCCCTTCCCTACGTAGCGGCGGGGGCGCTGTCAACACCGGCCGCGCGGCTCCGCCTGCGCGCCTGAACTGCAGGTTCCGGACGAGAAACCCGCACCGCGCCCGGATGTCCTGCCCAAGGAGAGATGTCCCATGAAGAAGCTTGTTCTGCCCGTCCTGCTGGCCCTGGCCCTGCTCGCCCCGAAGGCGGCCCTGGCCGAGCGCGTCGAGGTTGCCGATCAGGTGACCGACCGCTACGCCACCATCTATATCTTTGACAGCGCGCCGTCCGCCCAGGCCGACAAGAAGGCCATTCTCAAGACAGCGAGGGACAAGTTCGCCGAACTGGGTGTCGCGGATGCGAAGTTTGCCGTCTACGAGCAGGGGAAGACCATCGATGACGGCCCCTGGGTCATTGGCGAGCTCACGAGAAACAAGGAGAAGAAGGTGGCCGAGTGGATTCCCTCCACGCCCGAGAATCTGCGCATGCTGGTCCTCTACCTGGCCTGCGAGATCACGGCAAAGGAACTGTGGAAGACCTACGAGGAGAACGAGGTGGTCGCCGACGAGGACTTCTCCGGCAGGCCCTTCCTCATCCAGTGCAAGAAGACGCCCGGCCTCCAGAAGGACTTCTCCGGCACGCCCTATGTCAGCATCAGCACCGATGACATCGGCCTCAGCGGCGTGCGCGTCAATCTGGCCAAGAACGATCCCAAGCTGCGCGAGATGAAGAAGGGAAAGAACACCATCTTCCGCATAGTGCCGAAGAGCTTTGTCATGGGGTCGGTCATGTGCGACGGCGTCATCGTGCTGGTGCAGTAGCGCCTGCCCGGGAGGCCGGTTCCGCCTGCACCAGGCCGCAGCGCAAAATCACTCCGCAGAGCGCGTCCGGTACAGGACGCGTCAGGGACCGGACGGCTCGGTGCCATCCGGTCCCTTTTTCCAGCGCTCTTTCAATGTGTTTCGGCCGTGCGCCCTGCCGCCCGATGCGGGCCGTCGGGGGATGCCGTCCGATGCGGGCAGCCAGCGGCTTGCAGCCGACAGCGGCCGTCGGGTCATCCGGCTACGGCCTGATGACCGTCTTCAGCACATGCCCCTCGGGCGAAATCTGATCCTCGAAGGCCTGCTGCAGGCTGTCCAGAGGCAGGACGCCGGTCACGTACTTCTCCACATCGATGAAGCCCGAGCCTATGAGGTCGATGGTTTCGGAGAATTCCTCCCTGGTGCAGGAGACGCTGCCGGTGAGGCGCACCTCGTTCAGGACGGCCCTGTTCATCTCGAAGGGTATGGCCGGGGTCATGGAATTGCCTATCATGACGATCTCGCCGCCGGGCTTCACGCCGTCGAGGCAGGCCGACAGCGACTCGGCCGCGCCGACAGCCTCTATGACCACGTCAAAGCCGCCGTGCGAGGCCTCCTGCATCTTCGCCGCGCGCTCGGGGTCGTTTCCGTCGAAGTACAGGTCGAAGTCGCCGATCTCGCGCGCCTTTCCGGTCTGCCGCTCGTCGATTTTCGACATGGCGAGCAGCGAGGCGCCGGCCCGCTTCGCAAGGCCTCCGGCCAGCTGGGCGATGATGCCGGATCCCACGATCAGCACCCTGTCGTGCAGGCGCATGCGGGACTGCTTCACGGCGTGATAGGCCACCATGAGCGGGTCTATCAGGCCGGCCGCCACATCGGACACCGTGTCCGGCAGCCTGTAGGCGTTGCCGGCAGGGCCTGCAAAGTATTCGGCATAGCCGCCGTTGCAGACAAAGCCTATGTAGTTTGTGCCGTGCACCTCGCGGCAGAGGTGCTCGCGGCCCGCGCGGCACATGTCGCACTTTCCGCAGTAGAGGTTGGCCCAGAAGGTCACCCGCTCGCCGGCCGCAAAGCCGGCGCAGTCGTCGGTCACCACGCCGCAGAATTCGTGGCCCATGTGGAACTCGGTGGTCTGATCCGGATTCCAGCCCTTGCCTGCCTTCCACATGTGTATGTCGCTGCCGCACACGCCGCAGGCGGCGACGCGTATCTTCAGCTGCCCGTCTCCGGCCCGCGGGGCCGGCACCTCTCTGATTTCAATCTGTTTCGGACCGGCCAGCACGGCGGCCCGCATCATCTCTTCCTTCACTGTCTCATCTCCTGTTCATCGCGTCCGCCGGGTGCGGCCGGGATGTCTCTGTCACCCGGACACGCCCGGCGGAGCTTCTGTCAGGCCGGCCGGACCGCGGCAGGTGCCGGAGGCTTTCCCCGCCGGCACCGGCGGCATCCGCGCCGGCCGCTCCGGTCTAGCTTCTCTGAATCTGGCGCTGCTGCTCGGCCGGGTAGCGGTCGCCCTGAATGGTCACGCCGGCAAGCTCGGTCTCATGGCATAGCGCCCGGAGCCCAGCACGCGCCTCTTCGTCAGCAGGGGCGGGTGGGATCCTGCCGGCTTCGACCAGACCGGTCCCTGGATTCTACTTTCCGGCGTACTGCTCGTCGGTCACGGCCTCCATCCAGTCCACCACCCTGCCGGGCTCGTTCTCCTCGCAGACGGAGATGTGGGTCATGGCGGTGGCCGGCGAGGCGCCGTGCCAGTGCTTCACGCCCGCAGGGCAGATGATCACGTCGCCGGCGCGGATTTCGCGCACCGGGCCGCCCCATTCCTGGGTGCGGCCGACGCCGTCGGTGACGATGAGCACCTGGCCCACCGGATGGACATGCCAGTTGGAGCGGGCGCCGGGCTCGAAGGTGACGCTGCCCCCGCTCGAGCGCATGCCGTTCGCGGCCGGATAGAGCGGCGTGATGCGCGCCCTGCCGGTGAAGAACTTCTCCGACCCCTGCACCGACGGCTGCTCGCCGCAGCGGACAATGGTCTGCGACTTGCCCGTTTCTGCGGCAAAGGATATGCCGGGAAGGGACGGGCACATGAGAGCGAGGGCGAGACCGAAACCCAAGAATTTGTCATATTTCATGGAAGTCCTCCTTTATGTGAAGCTGATGGTGGCAGAATACCTGCTGCCGGCAGACCGCGACAGAGACAGAACTTGCATCTTGTTGCCCGATTCTCACACACTGCCTGCCGGCTGCGTTCAGGGCCGCATGCGGCGCCCGCGGAACCTGCCGCATTCGCCCCGCCATTCATCCGGCGGACCAGCCGTCCGCCGCGCCCGGGGGCCTGGAACCGCGCGCAGGGTCTGCCCGCCCGGCAGAAAGCCGGCCGCACCTGACGGTTTTGGCCAGACCGGCCGGACACCTTCGGGCATTCCCTCTCCTGCGATCGCCTTCCGCTTGACACGGCCGACTTGCCCAAATACAACAGATCCGACATCAGGCATTCCACCGGAACACCAGCTGTCCGCCCGTCCTGCGGAATTTCACAGGGCGCAGCCGGACTCCGTTCAGAAAAACTTGCCTGTTCCTCAAATTCAATCGACATCAGGGTGAAGCGTCATGGAAGACAGCCAGCACAGAATCGCGCGCCTCAATCAGGAGCTCTGCGACCTGCTCCTCGAGCGCATGGACCATCCCGGCATTTTTCCGACCGCCATCGAGGGGCTCAATCTGGTGCGCCGCGAGGACGCGACCGCATCCGAGAACTGCTTCGAGCGGCCGCTGACCGGCCTTGTGGTGCGCGGCGTCAAGCACTCCGTGATGAGCGGGGCCGAATTTGTCTACTCAGCCAATCAGACCGTCGTGGCCGGCGTGGACATGCCCATCTCCTCCTGGGTCGACGGCGCCTCGCCCGAGGAGCCCTTTCTCTTC
Organism: Desulfovibrionaceae bacterium; assembly: GCA_030539415.1. Lineage (GTDB taxonomy): Bacteria > Desulfobacterota > Desulfovibrionia > Desulfovibrionales > Desulfovibrionaceae > Desulfovibrio. The sequence goes on along the minus strand of JAUNSE010000035.1, from coordinate 6,877 downwards.
CTCTATCTCTATCTGGACAGGCAGACCCTTTCCTCCCTGGCCATGGAGATGGGGCCGGTCCCGGACGGCCCGCTGCCGGGCAGCGTCTCCGTGGCCGACGCGGACGCGGACATTCTGGAGACCTTCCTGCGCCTGGTGGAGCTGAGCGGCAGGCCCGGGCAGATTCCCTTCCGCGCGCCGCTCATGCTGCGCGAGCTGCACTATCTGCTGCTCGCGGGACCGCACGGGCGCACGCTGCGCTTCCTGCACACGCCCGGCACGCAGAACAGCCAGGTCGCCCGGGCCGTGAGCTGGATACGGGAGAACTTCCGCGCGCCCATGCGCGTGGACGAGCTGGCCCGCGAGGTCTGCATGTCCGCGGCCAGCCTGCACCGCAACTTCAAGCGGCTCACCGGCCTCTCGCCCCTGCAGTACCAGAAGCAGCTGCGCCTGTTCGAGGCCCAGCGCCTCATGCTGCAGGAGAACGAGCGGGCCTCCTCCGCCGCCCTGACCGTGGGCTACGAGAGCGTCACCCAGTTCAACAGGGAGTACAAGCGCCATTTCGGCGAGCCGCCGCTCAGGGACATGGCCCGCCGCCGGGCGCTGGCTGTCTGATCTGACCCTCCGCCCGACCGCGCCTGCCGGGCATCCGGGACCGCAAGGTCTTGGCAAGCACTGCGCTTATCTGCTACACGCTGTTGCAGTCGAAGGAGGGGGGCCGGCGGGCCGTCACGCCCGTCCTCCCCTCCCCCAGTCTTCAGGAAAGCATTTCAGAGCATGCGCTTCAACCATCAAACGTCAACTTAGAGGTCATCTTGAGCAGCACGAACGAGCCGGACAAGGTCATATACTCAATGATACGCGTGACCAAGCGTCACGGACAGAAGGAAGTCCTCAAGGACATCAACCTCTCCTATTTCTACGGCGCCAAGATCGGCGTCCTGGGCCTCAACGGCGCCGGCAAGTCCAGCCTGCTGAAGATTCTGGCGGGCGTGGACCAGGCCTTCGACGGCAAGACCGTGCTGGCTCCGGGCTACACCATCGGCTATCTGGAGCAGGAGCCCCTGGCCGGCGAGACCCGCACCGTGCGCGAGGTCGTCGAGGACGGCGTGGCGGAGCTCAAGGCCATCGCGCAGGAATTCGAGGAAATCAACGCGAAGTTCGCCGAGCCCATGGACGACGACGCCATGAACGCCCTCATCGAGCGCCAGGCGAAGGTCCAGGAGGAGATGGACGCGAAGAACATCTGGGATCTGGACGCCCGCCTGGACATGGCCATGGACGCCCTGCGCTGCCCGCCGGCCGACATGTGCGTGGCCGACATCTCCGGCGGCGAGCGCCGCCGCGTGGCCCTGTGCCGGCTGCTGCTGACCGCCCCCGACATCCTGCTGCTGGACGAGCCCACCAACCATCTGGACGCCCAGTCCGTGCAGTGGCTGGAAGACTACCTGCACACCTTCCCGGGCACGGTCATCGCCGTCACCCATGACCGCTACTTCCTGGACAACGTGGCCGGCTGGATTCTGGAGCTGGACCGCGGCCGCGGCATTCCGTGGAAGGGCAACTACTCCTCCTGGCTCGAGCAGAAGGAGAAGCGCCTGGCCCTGGAGGAGAAGACCGAGACCGAGCGCCAGAAGACCCTGGCCCACGAGCTCGAGTGGATCCGCATGTCCCCCAAGGGCCGCCACGCCAAGAGCAAGGCCCGCATCAACGCCTACGAGGCCATGCTCTCCCACGAGTCCGCCAGAAGGGCCAAGGACCTGCAGATCTACATTCCGCCGGGACCGCGCCTGGGCAAGACGGTCATCACCCTTGAGAACGTCTCCAAGGGCATGGGCGACAAGCTCCTCATCGACAATCTCTCGGCCATCATCCCGGCCGGCGCCATCGTGGGCATCATCGGCCCCAACGGCGCGGGCAAGACGACCCTCTTCCGCATGCTGACGGGCGAGGAGAAGCCGGACGCCGGCAGCGTGCAGATCGGCGACACCGTGAAGTTCGCCTACGTGGATCAGGGCCGCGCCTCCCTCACCCCGGGCAAGACCGTCTACGAGCTCATCTCCGAGGGCCGCGACACCATCGCCCTGGGCGCCATGGAAGTGAACGCCAGGGCCTACTGCAACCGCTTCAACTTCAGCGGAGCCGATCAGCAGAAGAAGGTGGACGTGCTCTCCGGCGGCGAGCGCAACCGCCTGCACCTGGCCCGCATGCTGAAGTCCGGCGCCAACGTGCTCCTGCTCGACGAACCCACCAACGACATCGACGTCAACACCATGCGCGCCCTGGAGGACGCCCTGGAGAACTTCGCCGGCACGGTGCTCGTCATCAGCCACGACCGCTGGTTCCTGGACCGCATCGCCACCCACATTCTGGCCTTCGAGAGCGACAGCCAGGTGGACTTCTTCGACGGCAACTACACCGAGTACGAGGCCGATCTGAAAAAGCGCCTGGGCAAGGAGGCCGAGACCCCGCACAGGGCCAGGTTCCGCAAGTTCACCCGCTAGGCCCGGGCCCTGCCCCGTCCTTACGGTCGGCAGGCATGATTTTCGGGCCTCGCCCCGCGCAATGTTCAGGCGGGCCGGAAGAGAATGACTCTTCCGGCCCGCCTTGCATATGCGCCTTCCTTCGTCTTCAGTCCCGTGCGTCACTCGCGCAGCCGGCTCGCCCGGCCAGTCAGTCCTGTCCGGTCCTTTCAGCCTGCCCGGCCAGCTCCACCAGCACGCCGCGCTCGCAGACACCCGTCGGGCGCACGCGGATGTAGTCCCTGTGCCCGGCCCGCGCGTCCAGCAGGGCCAGCTCCCCGGCCTTCAGATAGCAGGGGGTGTAGCAGGCGCTCACCCCGTGCACCCGGCCAGGCACGGCATTGCCCTCGGCCGTGTCCAGCACGATGTCGAGCCAGGGCTCCTTCGCCTGCGCCATTCTGAAGGCCCCGGCCTTCTGCGCGACCACGGCCCGCACGGCTGCGGCCCTGGCCTGCTTTTCGGCGCGCGGCAGCTGAGCCGGGAAGTCCGCGGCAGGAGTGCCGGGCCTTCTGGAATAGGGAAAGACATGGGCATAGGAGAAGGGCGTCTCCTCCACAAAGCGGCAGAGCGTGTCCACATCGGCCGCCGTCTCCCCCGGAAAGCCCACCAGGATGTCGGCCCCCAGACCCATGACCGGCCAGGCCGCATGCAGGCGGCCGAGCGCCTCGGTCAGGGTGGCGGCGCTGTAGTGGCCGCGGCCCATGCGCCGCAGGACAGCGCTCGAGGCGTGCTGCAGGGAGATGTGCAGATGCGGGGCCAGGAGCGATGAC
>JAUNSE010000035.1:3055-3596 GCA_030539415.1 Desulfovibrionaceae bacterium | reverse complement strand
CTGCGAGGGCTCGAGGGAGCTGATGCGCAGGCGGCGCCTGCCGGCAAAGCGGGGCGCAAGCTCGTCCTCCAGGCGCTCAAGAAGCGTCCAGAAGGAGCCGTATTCCTTGTGATCGCGGCCGTACTGGCCGAGATTCACGCCGGAGATCATGATCTCGGCGTGCTCCTCGAAAAGCCTTGCCGCCTCGGCGACCACCTCCTCCGGCGCCCGGCTCACATGCGGGCCCCTGGTGTAGGGCACGATGCAGTAGGTGCAGCGGTGCGTGCAGCCGTCCTGCACCTTGAGGACAGGGCGGGAGCGGCGGTAGCGGGCGATCTCGAGCTTCGGCCAGGGGCGGTCCGCCAGATCGCGCAGCCGCATGGGCTCGGCGTGCAGGCCCTGCGGCCCGGCATGGGCCGCGAGAGCCCTTGCGGCGAGCTGCGCCGCGAAGTCCGGCCGGCAGAGGTCCTCCTTGCGCTCCTGCACCACCAGGCAGTGAGCGCCCGGCTGCGGAGCGCCGCGCCGCGGCACGAAGTCCGCCACGAGTCTCGCCGCGCAGCCG
>JAUNSE010000035.1:0-3045 GCA_030539415.1 Desulfovibrionaceae bacterium | reverse complement strand
CAGGGCGTTGCGCGCGTCGCGCTCTGCGCGGCCGGTGATGGCGCAGCTGTTGACCAGCACCAGATCCGCCCGCGCCGGGTCGTCGCATTCCGTGCCGCCCGCGGCCGTCCAGGCCTCGCGTATGGCCTGCGTCTCGTACTGATTGACCTTGCAGCCGAAGGTCACGCAGAAAAAGCCCCAGCCAGAGGGCGCGCCGTGCCTGTCCATACCGTCTAGTCTTCTTCCCTGAAGGCGGCCTGCGCCGTCTCGTAATAATTTCTGCCCTCGCAGTCTATGGCCACGATGGCCGGAAAGTCCTTCACCTCCAGGCGGGCCAGCGCCTCGGGCCCGAGCTCGGGCCAGGCCAGCACCGTGTAGGAGGTCACGCACTTGCAGAGCAGCGCTCCCGCTCCGCCCAGGGCCACCAGATAGGGCACGCCGTGCTCCCTCATGGCCTCGACCACGGCCGGGGCGCGGTAGCCCTTGCCGATCATGCCGAGCAGGCCCTGCGCCATGAGGCGCGGGGCGTAGGCGTCCATGCGGCCGGCGGTGGTGGGCCCGCAGGCGCCGATGGCCATGCCGGGCTTCGCGGGCGTGGGGCCCACGTAGTAGACAACCTGGCCTTCCAGATCCACGGGCAGGGGCTCGCCCCTGTCCAGACATTCGCACATGGCCTTGTGGGCGGCGTCGCGCGCCGCCAGCAGCGTGCCGGTGATGCGCACGCTCTCGCCGGCCCTGAGGCTCCTTGCCGTCTCCCTGTCAAAGGGAGCCGTGATGTGACGCGGCTGATTTGACATGACTCCCTCCCCTAGAGAACGGCCTCGGCGTGCCGGGTCGCGTTGCAGTTGATGTTGACGGCCACGGGCAGCATGGCGATGTGGGTGGGCGCCCACTCGATGTGCACGTCGAAGGCGGTGGTGCTGCCGCCCAGGCCCTGCGGGCCGATGCCGGTGCGGTTGATCTTGTCCAGAAGCTCCAGCTCCAGGGCCGCGTAGTCCGGATGGGGATTGCGGGTGCCGAGATCGCGCGCGCAGGCCCGCTTGGCCAGCATGGCGCAGACCTCCAGGTTGCCGCCGACGCCCACGCCCACCACCATGGGCGGGCAGGAGTTGGGGCCGGCCGCGCGCACGGCGTCCATGACCACCTTCTTCACGCCGGCCAGGCCGTCGGCAGGCACGAGCATGCGCACCACGGACTTGTTTTCGGAGCCGGCGCCCTTGGGAGCCACCCTGAGGCGCAGCCCGTCGCCGGGCACAAGGCGCAGGTGCACGATGGCCGGCGTGTTGTCGCCGGTGTTCTTCCTGTTGAAGAGCGGCTCGGCCACCGAGGAGCGGCGCAGATAGCCCTCCAGCGTGCCCTTCGCGACGCCCGCGTCCACGGCCTCCTGCAGGGAGCCGCCCGTGATGTGGGCGTCCTGGCCCAGGTCCGCGAAGACCACCATGAGCCCCGTGTCCTGGCAGACCGGGATGGACTCCTCGGCGGCTATGGACGCGTTGAGCACGAACTGACCCAGTATCTCCCGGCCCAGGGCCGATTTCTCGGTCTCTTCGGCCCGGCGCATGGCCTCGACCACGTCACCGGGCAGCCGACAGCAGGCCTGGCGCACAAGGTCCGCCACAGCGGCCGAAATGTCGCTGACATGTATTTCTCTCATTCTCTTCCCCCAATGGCGCTGTCCGGCGGCAGGGCCGGCTCGCGCGGGACCGTCCGGCGTCCCGGCCGTCCTCCCGGACGGGCGGGCTCCCCGAGCATGATCAGATGATACGCGGTCCCCTGTATTATAGAAGCGGTGCGCGAATGGCAAGAAGCGGACCTTCTCCTGCCGCTTCCTCCGGGACGGGAAGCCGGACAGCCTTCGGCCGAGACAGTGCCCGGGGACTGTGACGGGTGAAGACGACGGCGGCCAGGTCCGGGGCAAGGACGCGCCCGGCCTGTGACAGGGAACCAGGGCGCGTCGCGCCTGGCGGTACGGCAGTCAAAAATATTGGACAAAATATTCGCCACCAGATGGCGCTGCATCAAAAATATTGGTCAAAATATTCCCTGGCCCAGGCAGTGATCGCAAAAATATTCTCCGAAATATTCCCCGCAGCGAGGGAGGCGACGCGCAAAATATTGCCTGAAATATTCTCCGCGGGGATTTTTGACGGAAAAAATACAGGCCGGAATATTTTTCGCGCCATCGCGCGGCAAAGAAAATACATATTGGAATATTTCTGCCCCGAAAAGGGAGCGGAGCACACGTGCCGCCGCATTGTGCCCGAAAGCACATGCGTCTGAAATGACTTGCAAAAAGAGCGCCGTCCGCATGAGGCGATGAAAGGAAAGCCGGACGGCCTGCCTGCGGCGGGCGTACCGCGAGTCAAGAAAATTGGACAGAATATTCTCCTCCAGGCCCGGGCGGCCGCAAAAAAAAGCCGAAATATTCTCCGCGGCCGCGCCCCGCAGCCGGGAAATATTCTGCAAATATTCGTCCGGCAGCCGCGCGGCCCTCAAAAAAACGGCTTTGTCCATCGCGCCGGAGCAGGCGGGAAAAGAACAAACAGCAAAATATCTGTTCATACATCTATTTGAAATCATTGACAAACAACAAACAAGGCCGGACTTGAGCGGCGGTTCCGCTCTCCCGCACTGCCGTCGGGCGGGGGACCTGCGCAATTGCCCGCGTCTTTCACCATCATTATGCATATTGGTCTAATGAGTTCTCTTGCTGTGCAGGCGACACGGGATGATTTTCGCCTCCGCCTGTTCCGCCGGACCGACGGCAAGCCGCTGTTCATGCGGCAAAAAAAAATTTTTCGACCGCCTCCGGCCCGATCGGCTTTTTCCGGCCGTCGGCGGACAATTAATGAATGGCGCATTTTTCACAGGACAGATCATGGCATCATGCTGTCCTTCTCCTGAAAGAACACGCAAAAGCGCCATGGCTTTCGCTGTTCACGCACGACAAAGCCGCTTTTCTCCTGTTCATTCCATCGCCTGTGCGTATCATCACCCCTGTGAAAACAGCCTGGCCATTTGAAGTGACGCATGCTCTGCGGATTTTTTCTTTTCTTCTTCACAGTC
>JAUNSE010000507.1 GCA_030539415.1 Desulfovibrionaceae bacterium | reverse complement strand
CCGCATCCAGCAGGCGCACCCTGTGCCCGGCAAGTTTCAGCATCGCCGCGACGGCGTCCATCACCCCGAGCGCTCCGGCAACAGGCACGACGAGCCGTATCGTCGCCCGGCCCCCTTCGGCCCGGCAGATCTGCAGATCAATGTCCATGGCAAAACCTCATGCGACGGGCCGGCCAGTCTTTCTGGCCCGGCGGCCAGTCGCGCAGTCATTCCGCCCTTCTCTTCCGGCAGCCGTTCTGCCACAGGCCATGCCCCCTGTCCAGCCTGCCCGGATCTTCGGACACGCCGCAAGACCGGCACCGTTCCAGTCTCCTGTCGCGATGCCGGTCCCGCTTTCGTTCGGACCGGCCGGCCTCGGGGCGCCCCGCTTCGGTCAGGACCCGAAATCAGGATCCGAAGCCGGGGCCCCGGCCCGGGCCCGAGTCAGGATCTCAAGTCCCGCCTGAAGTCCTGCCTCAGTCCTGGATGATGACGCCCACCACCTTGTCGGCGTTCTTGTCGTCCACTATGAGCACCAGGGGCTTTCTGCCCTGCGCGGGGGCCGGCAGGCCGTCCAGCAGGGCGCTGAGCTGCCCCATGCTGACAATTGCCGGCTTTTCGCGCATCTGGGGCCGCTCCTCGCTGCGGCCCTTGCCCAGCACGCGCCAGCGCAGCACGGACGAGGTCGAGGTCCGGAACATCTGCGCGATGTCGGCCGGAGAGACGCCCAGGGCGTGTATGAGCGCGGCCAGGATCTTCTCCCAGATGGGCCGCTCCCGGTAGGTCATGGTGGTGAACTGATAGCCGCACTCCCGGCACAGATGGCACTGGCGGCCGTTGCGGTGGCCGTTCTTGTATATCTGCTGCGAGGAGCATCTCGGACAGGTGATCATCGGACTTTCCTCCTTGTGGGTTGAGTGTTGGGACGCTAGACGGCGGTGGTGTTCAGCACGAGCACCGCGGCCTGCACCTCGCCGGCCTCGTCCGCCTGCGGCGCCAGGGTCTCCAGCACGAGCGGCCGGCCGTCCCCGGCGTACTGCCAGACTTCGGTCATGGTGCCGCCGGAGCCGGTGTTCTGCCCTGCGCTGGTCCAGCCCTCGCCCAGGGTGACGGCGCCGGTTTCCTCGTCTATCGAGGCATTGCTGCGGGCCAGCAGGTCCAGCACGTCCTGCCGGCTCGAGACGTCAGCCAGGGCGTCGCCCCTGAGGAGCATTTCGATGCCGGACACCTTCGGGGCCGCGTCCGATGCGCCGTCCAGCAGGTCCGCCAGGGAGGGCATGCCGGCATCGGCGCTGACCAGCAGATCCATGCCGGCTCCGCCGTCCAGGACCGCATCCGCGGCATCCCAGACCAGGATGTCGTGTCCTTCGCCGCCGCAGAGGCTGTCGGAGCCTGCTCCGCCGTCCAGGAAGTCATTGCCTTCTCCGCCGTACAGCGTGTCGTCTCCGTCTCCGCCGACAAGCGTGTCGTCCCCGGCGCCGCCGTAGAGGGTGACCGGGCGGACTTCCGCCCCGTCCTCATCCTCGTCATCGGACTCTTCCTCGGTGCCGGTTTCGGCCGTGCCGGCCGCCTGGGCGGCGTCAAGGATGTCGGAAGCGGCCATGAGGTCCGCCTCGTCCGTGCCGTAGCCCCAGGCGAGGCTCTCGGTATCGATGACGGACACGCCTTCCGTGTCCAGGGTCAGGTCGAGGGTTGTCTCGGAGCTTGCCGTGCCGTCGCTCACGGTGAGGGCCAGCGACAGGGCGAGAGATTCGCCCTCTCCGGCGGCCTCGGCCAGGGCCGTGATGCCGGCCTCTGTCAGGGACAGGGTGCCGTCCGCCGCCATGGTCACGAGGTCGCTCTCTTCGGCCAGGGCATAGGTCAGGATCGAGCCGTCCGCATCTTCGGCGGGCAGGTCCGGAATGACCAGCAGGGCCAGCATGGCGGAGTTGAGCACCGAGCCGAAGCGGGTCGCCAGACTGATGGCGGCCTGGGACGGAATGTCCGCCTTCAGGGAGTTTGCGGAGGCCGAGGAGGCGACCATGGCCAGGCTCGCGACAGAAGCGGTTGAAGCGA
>JAUNSE010000506.1 GCA_030539415.1 Desulfovibrionaceae bacterium | reverse complement strand
AGCTTGCAGCCGTTTTCGATGGCAGTGATGCCTGCCTGAGCGTTATCCATGGGAGGCCTCCGTTGAGTTGCCGGTGCTTCCGGAGCCGGTCCTGCGCCTTGCCTGCTGCATGGCCAGGGCCTGGCGCTCCTTCCTGTCGAAGAGGATGCCGAGCACCTGAATGGTGATGAGGGGCATCATGGCGATCATGGCGATGACGCCGAAGGCGTCGGTGATGGGATTGCCGCCCAGGGCCGCCGAGGCGCCCAGAGTGAAGGCCAGGATGAAGGTGGAGGCCATGGGGCCGGAGGCCACGCCGCCCGAGTCGAAGGCGATGGCCGTGAACATGGGCGGGCAGAAGCGCATGAGGCCCAGCGCCAGGGCGTAGCCCGGAATGAGCAGGTACCACAGGCTGATGCCCGAAACCACGCGGAACATGGACAGGGCCACGGCGAGAGCCACGCCGCTCGAGAGCGAGACCAGCATGATGCGCTTCTTGATGTGGCCGCCGGAGATTTCCTCGATCTGCTCGTTGAGCACCCAGACGGCGGGCTCGGCGCAGACGACCACGGCGCCCAGCACGAGGCCGGTGAGCACCACGGCCCAGCCGGCGGAGCCCGATGCCAGCGCCGCGCCCAGTATGCGGCCGGCGGGCATGAAGCCGCCCTGCACGCCCACAAAGAAGAGAACCAGGCCGACGAAGGTCAGCACGAGACCGACGCTCATGCGGATGACCTGCTTGGTGGGCATCTTGATGAGGAAGAGCTGGAAGACAACGAACATGGCCAGCAGAGGCGCCAGCGCCAGGCTCACCTCCTCCAGGACGTGCGGGATGCGCTCGAGGAAGCGGTCCGCGAGGCCCGTGGCCGCGGCGGCTTCGGCGGCCGCCTCGCCGGCGTGCTGCTCGGCGCCGGAGGACATCATGCCCAGAATGAGCACGGCAAGAATGGGGCCGATGGAGGCCAGACCGATGAAGCCGAAGCTGTCCTGCTGGGCGTTCTTGCCGCTGCGCACGGAGGCCACGCCTATGCCCAGGGCCATGATGAAGGGCACGGTCATGGGGCCGGTGGTGGCGCCGCCGGCGTCGAAGGCTATGCCCAGGAAGTCCGCATCGGTGAAGGCCGCGCAGATGAAGAGCAGGATGTAGAAGCCGGCCAGCGACAGCTTGAAGCTTGCGCCGAGCAGGATGCGGCCCACGGCGACCAGCACGAAGAGGCCGACGCCGACGGCTATCATGAGGACCAGCGAGGTCGAGCTGATGCTCGGACTCACGCTGAGCACCTGCGAGGCCAGCACGTGCACGTCCGGCTCGGCGATGGTGATGAGAAAGCCGATGCCGAAGGCGGCCCCCAGAAGCAGGGGCAGGTTTCGTTTCGAGGTGATGGCTGCGCCGGATTTCTGGCCGATGGGCACCATGCCGAGCTCGGTGCCGTGCAGGAAGATGCCGAGGCCCACGATGACCAGCGCGCCGCCGAAGAGGAAGGGGGCGAAGCTGTCCCCCATGGGCGCAACGGTCAGATGCAGCAGGACGCCGATGGCCATGATGGGCAGCACGGAGATGACTGATTCCTTGATTTTGTCAACAATCTGCATGAAGGAGCTCTCTTGGTCGGATTGCGGGATGACTGAGGGAGGTTCTGCAGGAAAGCCTCCGGCAGCGGGAATATAAACGTCAGGGAGCTGAAAGGCGGAGGAGGGAGAAAGGCATTTTTTTGCGGACTGACGCCGGGAGGCGCGAAAAGGTTCCGCACGTGCTGAAAAGGCGGGAGCGCGGCACAGAGGTCCTGTCCGGCTCTCCCTGCCTATAGCAGTTAAGCTGCGCCATGCCAAATGACAGAGGGCTGCGGGATCTCGCGGCGGGGCCCGCGGCCGGGGACAAAACACAGGCCGGCAGAACGCTGCCGGGCATGAAAGAGCGGCGGCAGAGTCAGTCTCTGTCGCCGCCCTTCAAATTCTTGCGCTGCGGCGTCATCCCGTTGAGGCTGCGCCGTCAGGCATTGCGGTCTAGAGCGTGTGGACACGAGATCCACTTCCCTAATTTTTAAATCTGATTAT
>JAUNSE010000505.1:440-2047 GCA_030539415.1 Desulfovibrionaceae bacterium | reverse complement strand
AGACAGACGCGCAGGAGACTGGAGGAGACCAGGCCGCTGTTGAGACACCCGCAGCCGAAATTCCGCATGCCCCTGTCCCCGACCGTCGGTCTGAGGCATCGGCCGATGGTGTAGAGGTGGCCGCTGGCATGGGTGCGGAGCCGGCCGCGGCGGACAGGGCCGAGCCCTGCGCGGACAATGCTGGCAGCGGCTTGGAGGCAGGGTCTGCCGGGGCTGGAATCAGTGCCGGAGAGAACAGTTCGGAGGCGGAAGCCGCGCCGGATGCCGGCGCGTCCGCAATGCCCGTCACCGAGGAGAGCGCCATGAACGCGAACAGGACAGGGAGTGAGAAGCGAGCCGATGATGCAGCCGGGAGGGCCGCCACGGACAAGGCGCGGACTTCGGACCTTGCGCCGGCCCAAGCTTCTGAAGGACAGGACGCGGAGAGCGCCATGGCTTCCGGCCGGCCTCCCTGTCCCGTCTGCGGCAGGCTCATGAAGCGCCGCAAGGGCGCGTACGGCTATTTCTGGGGCTGTCCGGGCTATCCGGGCTGCCGCGGCATACTGCCCTTCGAGGAGGGCATCGAGCTTGCGCAAAGCCGCATGCCCGCCGGGGCGGCGTCGATGCCGCAGACCGGCCTGCCGCTTGCCGGAGACATCCCCGAGCCGTCGCTCATGACGGACGTGTCGGCCATACTGGCGGCCTGGGGGCCGGATCTGCCCGCGCGCCCCGCGGACGAGTCCGTGCCGCCCTGGAACGACGACCCGGACGACCCGCGCTCGACCGAAAATCTGCGCGCTGCGGAAGGCTCTGCCGGGTCTGCCCCCGTGCTTGTCTGCCGCCGGGCGGAGGATATGCCGGGCGGCGACATTGGCGGCAGCGAGACGAATGACGGCTGGGTCTTCGAGAGTGACGCTGCGTGTGCGGCAGCGCCGTCTGCCGGCCCGCCCGGACATCCCGGGCTGCCGGACGGATCCGCTGCCGACCCTGTTGCCGGGCCTCATGCCGAATCTCTGACCGAGACCGCCGCCGAGGCGGAGTTCGAGGCCGCTGCCGACGCCCCCGGGACCGATGCCCCCGCTGCCTCTGCCATCGCCGAGACGGAGATGCCAGAGTTCGCGGAGTCCGCTGATGGAGGCCGTGCCGAGCCTTCGGAAAGCGCCCTTTGCGACAGTGCGCCTGCCGGGGCCGTCTCTTCGGACAATGGCTTGTCCGGGCAGACTCCTCCGGCAGAGATGCCGGCCGAAGACGAGCCCGCCGTGTCCGTTCCCTGTCCGCGCTGCGGCAGGCCTCTGGTGCTGCGTCATGGAAAGCGCGGCGCGTTCTGGGGCTGTTCGGGCTTTCCCAGATGCTTCTTCTCGGCCGAGGACAGCGACGGCCGGCCGGTGCTCGACGAAGGAGCGAAACCTGCCGCGAAGCGGCCGGCTGGTGCCGGCCTGAGACAGGTCTCCCTCGATGCCGATGGCGCTGATGGCGCCGGCATGCCTCCCGCCCGCGGCCAGTGGCGGTCTGCCGACCGCACGGAAGCTTCCGGCGCGGGCGCCTGCGGCGCTCCTGCCTCCTCCGGCAACGAAGCCGTGGCCGCGCCGGCACTCTCATCAAAAGCACCTGCGGAGGATGTGTCCGAG
>JAUNSE010000505.1:0-430 GCA_030539415.1 Desulfovibrionaceae bacterium | reverse complement strand
CGAGCCGCTGTCCGGGATGCGGGCCGAAGCGCCGGCCGATGTCCTCAGCGATGCCCTGCCGGAGCCCCTGCCTGGCTCCCTGCCCGCGACCATGGCCGAAGCCGGCCTGGAAGCCGCCGGGGCCGAACCCGCAGAACCGGAGCCGTCTGTGATGCCGGAGTCCGAGGAGAAGACCGGGACAGCGTCTGCCGCTCCCGCGCCCGAGCCCGAGCAGGCCGCGGTCACGGGAGGACACGACGACATGGCGTCCGAACAGTCGCTTGGCTCGGACGAGGACGCTCAGGAAGCATATTACTGCCCGGTCTGCGGACGGGACCTTGTCCCCGGAGACCCGAACGGGCCCGAGGAGGAGCGCGGTCTGTGGACCTGCACGGGCCACCCGGACTGCCTCTTCGGCACCTGGTCCGAGAACGGCCGGCCCATACTTTCG
>JAUNSE010000504.1 GCA_030539415.1 Desulfovibrionaceae bacterium | reverse complement strand
GTGCATGATGGAGAGGCTGCGCGGGCTGCTGTCGCGCATGATGGCAAAGACAAAGGCCGGCTCGGTGCCGCCCTTGGGGACGGCGGCATCGCTCAGCTGCTCGCGCCAGTCCGCGGGCGGGGGCGTCGGGCCCTTGTAGTCGGCGAGCACCCAGGTGGGCAGATCGGCCGGGGTCTGCGCCTCGGCCTTCGCCAGGGCGGCGACCTCCTTTCTCATCTTTTTGAAGTCCTCGCCCGTCACCCTGACAAGGCGCCTGAAGGCGGGCACGGGCACGGCCTCCACGCTGACGCGGCCGCGCCAGCCGGACGCGGGCGAGGGCTCGGCCGCGGCATCGTCCTCGAAGGTGACGAGAAGCACCTGCTTTTCGTGGCGGCGCTCGCCGAAGTCCATGACCAGGGGGGAGCCGCTGTAGCGCGCGAACTCAGAGCCCGCCACCCGCTGGGGCGCATGGATGTGCCCCAGGGCCGTGTAGTCGAAGGCGCCGGCAAGGGGGCCCGCGTCCACGCCGCCGAGAGAGCCCACCATGGGGCCCTCCCCGTCCAGGTCCTTCGCATCCACGGAGACGCCGCGTGCGAAAAGATGCCCCATGGCCGCCAGGGGCACAGGGGCTGGCAGCGTGCGCTCGACTTCCAGGGCGGCCTCGCGCACGGCCGCGTAGTGGGCCAGCACGCCGGCGGCAAGCTCCCGGCCGGCGCCGGTCGGATCGTCCCCGAAGGCCGAGCGCGGCAGGTCGCTCTCGCGCAGATAGGGCACGGCGCAGACAATGAGGCGGACAGCGCCGTCCCTGTCCGTCACCGGCACCACCTCGCGGGCCGGATCCCCAGAGGCGCGCCCGATAACGGTGATGCCGTCCAGCCGGAGGTACGGGGCCGGGGCGTTGAGGACCGCCGGCGAGTCGTGATTGCCGCCGATGACGATGACGCGGCGCGGCCGCGCCCCCTGGCGCAGATTGTGCAGCAGTCTGAAGAACAGCCTGCGCGCGGCGCTCGAGGGATTGCTGCTGTCATAGATGTCGCCGCTCAGAAGCAGGACGTCGATGTCCCATTCCTCGATCTTCCCCTCAAGCCAGTCGAGGAAGCGCTCGTGCTCCTCGAGGCGGGAGAGGTCGTTCAGCGTGCTCCCGAAATGCAGGTCGGACGTGTGCAGTACTTTCATTTTTGCTGTCTGTCTCCCGGTCGGGCGCGTGCCTGACCTTCCGCGGGCCGGGGGGCCCTCCCTTGTCTTCTTCAAAGGCCGATTCCGGCATCCCTGTCTGCCGGCCTGTTCCCGGGGCGGTCCCGCAGCCGCGGCCCGAAAAGAGGCCGAAAATGCCGGAAAAGCGCCGGACAGGCGCCCGAAAAGCCCGGCCGGCGGGAAGCGCCGGGCGGAGATAAGCGCGGGGAGGGACAGTGTGTCCGGCCATGGAGACCGGAGCATGCTCCCTGCCCCGCCGCGCTTGCCAGTGCGGCCGCGCTGTGTCAGAACAGCGCATGGCCGCCATGGGGGAGCGGTGCATGCCGGTTTCCGGCATCGGTCACCCCATCGGATTCTGGCCGGCATGGCCGGCGCAGCCTCCGAAAGGAACCATAGGCCGAAGTTTGGCAAGGTTCAAGGAAGAACTTGAAACTTCCCGCATTTTCCTTCAAGACCTTGCGGGACAAATCTCAACCATCCTGAATGCCATGACAGTTAACCGAGCGCCGGCCTGCGCAGTCCTCCTTGCCGCCGGCTTTTCCAGCCGCATGCATGCCCTGAAGCCCCTGCTGCCCTTCGGGGACGGGACCGTGCTCGCCCGCACGGCCGGCATCTGGCGCCGGGCCGGGGTGGAGCGGCTGGTGCTGGTCACGGGCCACAGGGCGGAGGAGATAGAGGCCGAGGCGGCCCGCCTGGCCCTGCCCTGCGTCCGCAATCCCCGTCCGGAGGAGGGCATGTTCGCCTCCCTGAAGCTGGGGCTGGCGCGCTGCCTTGAGCTGTGGGGCCCGGACACGGGCGCTTCGGCCGAAGAGACCGCCAGAGAGGCCGGCGGGCAGGCCGCCGCGGGGAACGATCTGTGGATCGGCGTCCTGCCCGCGG
>JAUNSE010000503.1 GCA_030539415.1 Desulfovibrionaceae bacterium | reverse complement strand
CGCCGAGCGGCGCGTCGCCGGCACTGCCGCCGGGCTCCTCGCCGAAGAAGGGCACCACGGCCTCGCCGTCGGGCACAGTGCCCTCGGAAGGCGGAACAGCGGGAGTTTCGTCGGGCAGGGGGCCTGCCTCGCCGTCGGGAGCGACACCGGGCACGAGCGCTTCGCCCTCGGTGCCGGGAACGGACTCCGGCACCGTGCCGTCGGGCACAATGACGGCGCCTCCCCCGACTTCGGGCACGATGCCGGGAGCGGGAGCTTCGGGGCCGGCGCCGGGAACGGCATCAAGTCCGCGCTCCTCGAAAAGGGGAGCGGGTTTCGTTCCGTCCGTTCTCGGGCACTGGGCGGCATGCTCCTCGAGCTGCCGCTGCAGGGCGGCAAGTTCGCCGGCCTGACGGCGGGCGCGATCCTGCTCGGCGGCCGCGCCGGCCGGCGCTGTGGCCGTGTGGAAGCAGCCTGCGGGCAGGGGCGAGGGGGCAAGGCCCAGAGCGGCCAGAATCAGCCAGAGCAGCAGGGCCAGCAGAAGCAGCGGCAGAAGCCAGGACAGGCAGCCGGCTCCCCGGACGCCGTCCGCGGCCGGAGCGGGCTCGGGAGCTGGTTCAGGTTCTGGCTGCGGGGCCTGCGCATAGACGGTCCTGTCCGGGCCGGGTTCGTCGCGGAAGAAGCGGGCAGGCTCTTCCCGTGCCGGTTCGGGGTCGGGTTCGGGATTGGCGACATTGTCAGTCATTCCCGGGGCGGCGGCAAAGCCGCCCGCAGGTCCCGCGAAGCTGGCCGCGGGCGCCTCGGGCGCCGGCTGCACAGGAGCCGCGGCAGGCTGCGCCGCGGGGCGGACAGGCGGCTGCACGGCCTGCACGGCCGGCGGGGTCTTGGCCAGCACCGGCACGTCCGGCACCGAGTCGCGGCCGATTTCCACGGGAGCGGCCGAGCTTGTGCCCGGCTTGTAGCCCCAGTTGACCAGCACGATATGACCGTCCTGGACGAAGACGTCGTCCGGACCGGGATGCTGCAGGGCCTCGCGCAGGAGGCCGGCCTGCACGCTCATGGCAGGCTGCGCGGAAAGATCGGCGAGCAGGGAGTCCAGAGCCCTGCTGCAGCAGGCCAGCTCCTGCTCGGCGCGCGCCCGCTCCTCGGGCGGCAGGGAGAGCAGGGGAACCGGAGGAGTGGCGCCCTCGTGATACCAGTCTATCTGGCCGGTGCCGGCATCGTACATGGGCTCGGCCAGAAAGGTCTCGGCATTGGGCATGCCCATGGCCGCGAGCC
The DNA here is from genome assembly GCA_030539415.1 of Desulfovibrionaceae bacterium. GTDB lineage: Bacteria > Desulfobacterota > Desulfovibrionia > Desulfovibrionales > Desulfovibrionaceae > Desulfovibrio. The sequence goes on along the minus strand of JAUNSE010000503.1, from coordinate 802 downwards.
TGTCCCTGTTGCGCGACAGCAGGGCCTTCAGCTGCTCGTGGCAGTCCGAGGCGAAGATGCCGTTGAAGGAAAGCGGGCGCATGCTCTTGCGCAGGCTGGAGGCGAAGCGGCTGGTCATATGTGGTCACTCCTTTCCGGCCGGCTCAGGCGCTCGCGCGCCCGGGCCGGCTGCTGTTCCGGAAAAGTCTGGCATGTGTTGTTTCGAGCGGCTAGCGGCGGACAAAGCCGGCCTGCCAGGAGTTGTTCGAGGACTTCTCGCGTCCACTGCATATGGTGGCTGAACCGGAGCCGGTGCAGACGACAGACTGTCCGACGTACGTGTTTCTGTTGTCGGAGCAGACGGCCTCTTCGGCCTCAATCTGAAGACTGTCCTGGCTGAAGCGGGCCGTGGCCGGACCGCTGCATCTGAGTCCCTCGGGACCCGTCTCGATGAGGCTGCGCGTGCCTTCACCCCGGGCGTCAAAGCAGTACTCGGTCGTCACAGCGATGCCGTCCTGGTTCACAAGACCGGTATTGGAGCGCCAGCAGCCTTCCAGGAAGGACAGATCGTTGGCCTTCGCCGCCTCTTCGGGAATGTTCATCTGCTCGCCGCTCGCGGCGGGAGCCTCCTCCTTCGGGGCTGGCTCGGCGGGCGCCTTCGGCTCCCCGGCGGACTGCTCCTGCACGGCCGGAGCCGGGACGGGCTGATCCGTCCGGCTGCAGCCCGAGGGCAGAAGACCGGGAATGATGCCCAGCAGGGCGAGCAGCAGCAGAAGCAGGAGCAGGAGGCCCAGCAGGATCAGCAGCCATCTCGGCAGGGAGA
>JAUNSE010000502.1 GCA_030539415.1 Desulfovibrionaceae bacterium | reverse complement strand
AGGGATTGTCTTCCAGAATGGCTTCGCTGTCCGAAGAGGCGTCGCCGTCCTCGTCGTCCGGCTCCTTTTCCGCGGCCTCGAGCGCCGCGTCGGCCGCGTCGGCTCCGCCTGCCGCCTTTTCGTAGGCATCGGCCATGGAGCCGGGGCCCGTGCCGTCGGCTGCCGGGACCTGCACCCCGTCCGCCGCCCTGAGCGCGGCCGCGACGCCGGCATAGTCCGCCGGCTGGCTCTCGGGCAACGCCTCGTCCGCCCTGGCGCGGCCGGACTTCGCCCCTCTGTCCAGACGGCTGCGCGAGGGGCTGCCCCGCCTGACGATGACGGCCTTCGGGCCCTGGCCGGCCTCGCCGGTCCGGACGTCCTGTCCGGCCGTCTCCGGTGTTTCGATCCGCTCCGCCGCTCCGGCCTTCTCCGGCCTTTCGGGCCGGGCGCTTCGCGCGGTCTCGCGGACCATATCGTCAGCTTTGCGCTCGGGCCGTCTGCGCACGATTTCGCTCGCGCGGCCCTCCGGCTGGCGTTCGTCCGCGGCCCGGGATTTTCCGCTCCCGGCCGCGCGCGCTGTTCTTGCGCCGTCTCTGGCGCCGCTGTCCCTAGGCGTCATGATGTTCCTCGCTCTCTGTCCTGCTTGTGCCGTCAGTCTTCGCGCTCTCCGCTTCCCCCGCCGCTCCGGCCTGCGCGGCCCTGGCCTGCTTCTCAGAATGCACGCGCTTCCTGGACGGCTTCATGCCGGCGGCCTTCAGCACCTCGAGGTCGGCCGCGTCCGGATTGGGGGTGACGCCGCGCGGCACCGAGCCCGGATTTCTGGGCATCCAGCTCACTTCCTCGTCCAGGTCCACCGGTATGCGGCCGCTGACTATCAGCTCCAGCAGCTCCTGCGGACCCAGAGTCGCCTCCACCGGCACGCCCCAGGGGATGTTGCGGCTCTTCCTGGTCTTGTCCAGATCCACTTCGTGCTCGCGGGGGACGGACTGGCTCACCGGCTTGTCCGGGTAGCTCCAGGCGCGCCTGTGAAAGACGTCCTCGAGCCCCTCGAAGCCTCTGGCGCGGGCCTCGCTGTCCACCAGGTCCAGATAGTCCAGCATGCCCGGCCTGCCGCGGCGGTCGATGGCCATGCGCACAAGCCACGCCAGGCGCAGCACGCAGGTGGTGGGCTGGGCCTTGGCCGAGCGGTACTGCGGTCCGGCCTGGCCGCTCAGTCCCAGCAGGAGCAGGGTCTGGTTGCGGGAGGCGACAACCTGGTCGATGATGTTCTGCTTCCAGCCCGGGGCTGGCACGCCCTCCAGAAATTCCTTTTCGCACCAGCCCGCCAGCCAGTCCACCCAGGCCAGTATGTGCGGCATCTGCGGCAGCTGGTTCGGGATGCGCCAGCCCGCGGCCATGCGCGAGAGCAGGGGGATGGTCGGCGTGCGGTAGTTGGTCTTCACCAGGACGCGCAGGTTGTGCAGCCACTGCCAGTCCGTGAAGGACCACAGCGAGAGCGCCTGCCTGTCGCGCAGGGAGGTCATGTCCTCGTACGCGATTTCGCCTGTCTCGGGATCGCGGTGCGTGCCGCTCGGCGGCATGCTGGCGATGTCCGCGCCGCTGTGGGCCCATTCCGCGCACATGGGGCCCAGGCCCAGCAGCAGCCAGTCCAGGCTGTAGCCCATGTCCAGGCACAGCCAGCGCACGGCCCACTCGTCGAGGCCGTCGGAGCAGTAGCCCGAGATCACGCGCGAGAGGCAGTCGCCCAGGCTCAGGCGGCGCATCTCCGGCTCGAAGAGCTCGGCCTGCGTCTCGCGCTGCTTCGACTTGCGCGGGCGCACGGCAGACGAGAGGCCGCTGCCCGCAAGCAGCGTCTTCTTCGGGTCGCCGGGCGAGAGGCTCGCGGCGGTGAAGACGTAGTCGCGCCGCACGCCGTAGTCCGCGATGTCCTTCACCAGGACGGGAAAGCGCCGCATGCTGTCGGCTATGACATCCTCGGCCGTCATAGGCAGACGGATGGCGGGAGGAAAGACCTCCAGCCTGCTGCGCCGCACATAGGCGTCGGGCGAGCAGCGCTGGTTGAGCGACATCCTGACAAGCCA
>JAUNSE010000501.1 GCA_030539415.1 Desulfovibrionaceae bacterium | reverse complement strand
CGGGGGGCAGATCGTCGGGGGGCTGCTCCCCGAATTTCGCGGGCCAGCAGATGTACTCCTGGCGGGAGGGGAGGACGGAGCTGTCAATTTCTTTCGTGTAGCGGCCGAGGGCCATGGCCGTCTCGAAAGTTTTTTCGTGAAAGAAGACAGCGCCGCGCACCCTGAGAGGGCGGTTCTCCCTGTCCCCGAAGAGGTCGCGCGCAAGCTCGGCGAGGCCTTTCGCGGTCTCGGGCAGGCCGCGCAGCCGGTTCAGCAGGAAAAGGCGCTCCGGAGAGCGGAAGACGGAGAGAAGGGCGCAGGCTTCGAGAGGCAGCGTGATGTCCTGGCCCTCCTTGCCCATGATGACGGTGATGGAGCCGAAGTCCGACATCCACAGGGCCCTTGTGCCGCGGAAGTCCTGCACCTCCAGCACGTCGAGCCTGGCTTCCGCCGGGTACGGCTGCGGCAGCTGCCCCAGGCGCGGCCTGTCCTTGCGCGGGGTGAGTCCGGCGCTTTCCGCGCCGGCGCCCGGGCCGCCGTCCCCGCTGTCCTTCTCCCTGCCGAGTGCAAGGCGGCAGAAGTCCTCCCCGCTGCCTGATGCGGCCAGGGCCGCGTCGTGCAGGGCGGGGTCCTCCGTGAAGGCGAGGATCTGCACGTCCAGGTGCCGCGCAAGCCCCTCCACAAGCTTCAGCAGCGGCGTGCGCTCCGTTTGCGGCAGTCCTTTCCCGGCATTGTCGATCACGAGCACGCCGCCGCGGGCCGCGAAGAGCGCCGCGGCCAGCCTGGCCGCGCGCGCCTGCGTTTCGGGGGAGGCGCCGGGGATGGGGATGGCCGCGGGATTGTCGGCAGGGCGTCCGGCGGGAGCAGTCGCGCCGAGGCCGGGGGCATCCGGCACAAGGCCGTCCAGTATTCTGTCAAGGGCGAGGCGATCCTCTCGGCCGAGGCAGGCGGGAGCCTGCGCGGCAGCGCCGTCCGCGGGCCGGAAGGCGTCGACATGGCGCACCATCGGGACGGCGCGGCTGAATGTCTCCGGGTCCCAGTTCACGGCGGGCAGATCGCCGGAGAGATCCAGCGTGCCGCAGCCGCCGTGCTCCCCTTTGAGAAAGAGCACGCCGCGGCGCTGCCCGCGCTTGCGCAGATCGGCCAGCAGGCGGGCCGCCCTGTCCGCGAAACGGACGGCGACAAAGGCATCCGGCATGAGCGCGCCGGCGCCGGCCAGCGCGATCGTCAGCAGGCCCGAGGGACAGTCGGCGGCGACAGTGAGATGGCCGTGCGGAGCGTCCCTGAGCAGGCCGGTCACCACCTTGCGGACGCTGGCCATGGTCGGCTTGAGGCCCCGGAGCTCGGGCAGCTCCAGCAGCGCGTCGGGCCGCGCGCAGAGGGAGACCAGGAGCAGCCCCGCGACAATGGCGGCGCGGTCTAGGCCCGGGGCGCACTCGACAAAGGTGAAGCGCCCGAGTCCGCCAAGCTCGAGGCTCTCAAAGCCCTGCAGGCCCTGCAGACCCTGCAGGCGCAGCCCGCGGACATGGACGCCGGCAGGGGCGGGGCCTTTGTCCGGGCAGCGTGCGCGGCAGCCGCTCTCCGGGGCATGGTCCCCGCCGGGGGCCTTCGTGAGGGATGCAGGACCCGACGCGGGCCAGGCAGGCCGGAAGGTGTCCCGGACAGGAGACGGGCCGGCGGCCGCTTTGAGGAGGGCTGCGGCTTCTCCGGCGTCAATGCCCCGCACGGCCCGCACTTTGCCCGCCGTCACCAGAAGGTACGGGTCTGGAGGCGTTTTGCGGGGGAGATCGTCGAGCTCTGCGGCGCGGCCTGCGTCTTCCGACGCCTTCTTGCGCATTTTTTCAAGGCTTGCGAGACGAGCGGGGTGCTCCAGCCCGACGGCGAAGCGCTCTTTGGCAAAGCGCACGATCTGCTGCGCGCCCGGAAGCAGAAAGTCCAGGTGGAAGAGGACACGGTCCTCCCTGCCGTCCGCGGCGCGGGCCGCCTCCTCGTACAGCATGGGGTTGGGGATGGCGGCGAAGACCTGCACCCCCAGGGCCAGGGAGAGGCTGTCCAGCAGATGCCACGCAAGCCGGCAGTCCTCGCGCTCC
>JAUNSE010000034.1 GCA_030539415.1 Desulfovibrionaceae bacterium | reverse complement strand
GATAATATTTGTCATATATTTAATGTCTCCATTCCCCGTTTGGTGGAAATTTAGGGTAAATGCAAGGACCATTTTTTTTGCCCTTCTTTTCCGGCGTCCCGACGCGTCCAAAGGGGGGCGGATCGCGTGAAAGTGCCGGCGGGCAAGGGCTTGCGGGCCGGTGGCGGACGGCGGGCGATCTTTGGAGCACCGTGGAAAAAAGTGGCGAACTGTGGAAAAAAATGGTAGCAACGACCTGAAAAGGGCAGAGCCCTTCCCGCCACGGCCCCATTTCCCGCGTATTCTCTCTTTCCAGCCTGTCCTTCATGCAGAAACTCTTCACGAAAAGCTCCCAGCGCAGCCTTGACGACAAGGGTCGCCTGATGCTGCCCAGCGACTACCGCGCGTCCCTCGACGCCGCCAGTCAGGGCAGATTCTGGCTGACCTGCCTCTACGGCCGTCTTGTCGCCTACCTGCCGGAGGAATGGGAGAGCTTCGTGGAAAAGCTGCACGGCATCGAGACGCCCTCCCTCGCCCTGGTGCATTTCTCGGCCAAGGTCATAGGCCTGGCCGAGGAGCTCGCCTGCACGGCGCAGGGGCGCGTGCGCATCCCGCAGCCGCTTCTGCGCGAGGCCGGCATAGCGCCCGGCGCCGACGGGCGGTGCGAGGTCATGGTCATCGGCATGTTCTCCCGCTTCGAGATCTGGTCGCTCGAGCGCTTCAACGCCATCAGCGTGCCGGATGTCTCCGAAGAGCTGGCCGCCAGAGGCATCCGCCTCGGCATGTAGGGAGAAGCGTATGAATTCCGGCAGGCCCAGACACATCCCCGTTCTGCGGGACGAGGTGCTCGAAGCCTTCGCTCCGCTTTTCGCCCCCGACGGCACCGGCTCCGCCCGCTTCCTGGACGGCACGCTGGGCTTCGGCGGCCACAGCCACGCCCTGCTGTCGGCCCATCCCGATCTGCGCCTGCTCGGCCTGGACCGGGACAGCGAGGCGCTTGCCCTGGCCGGGGAGCGCCTGGCCGGCTTCGGGGACCGCTTCTCCTCCATGCACTGCCGCTTCAGCCGCTTTGCCGAGGCGCTCGACCTCGCCGGCTGGGACAGGGTGGACGGGGCGCTGATCGACATCGGCGTCTCCTCCATGCAGCTGGACGAGGGAGAGCGCGGCTTCAGCGTGCACGCCGACGGCCCTCTGGACATGCGCATGGACAATTCCTCCGGCGCCCCGTCCGCGAGGGAGCTGGTCAACACCGCCGACTTCAGGCGCCTGCGCGACATCATCGCGACCTTCGGCGAGGATCCGCAGGCCGCCCGCATCGCGAAGCACATCGTCCAGGCGCGCGAGCGCGCCCCCATCACCACCACGGGGCAGCTCGCGGCCATCGTGCAGAACGCCTATCCCCCCGCCTGGCGGGCCAAGGCGCGGCATCATCCCGCGACCCGCACCTTCCAGGCCCTGCGCATGGTCGTCAACGACGAGCTCGGCGAGCTCGAGGCCTTCATGGAGGGCATCCTCGCCAGGCTGAACGTCGGCGGACGGCTGTGCGTCATCACCTTCCACTCCCTGGAGGACAGGATGGTGAAGCAGATCATGCGCCGCTGGAGCCAGGCCTGCCTGTGCCCGCCCCATGTGCCGGTCTGCCGCTGCGGCCACCTGGCCGAAGTCCGCCTTGTCACCAGAAAGCCGCTCACGGCCTCGGCCGCCGAGCTTGCCGCCAATCCCAGGGCCGCCTCGGCCAAGCTGCGCTGCTGCGAGAAGCTGCGCGACTGGCACGCTCCCGCGGAGGAGGGGGCGAAATGGACATGAGCGGCGGCCGCATCGCCGCCAGCGTCGAGCGCCTTTCGCGCGCGCCGGTCTTCAGGGGCCGCGGCTGGCAGCTCTTCATCGCCCTCATGCTCATGATTCTGGGCGCCAGCCTGCTGACCATCGTCTGGGTCAACATCGAGCGCATGGACATCAACTACGCCATCAAGGTCGAGAAGAGCCGCCTGCGCGAAAAGCAGGAGCTGCACGACAAGCTCAAGGTGGAGAGGGACAGGCTGCTCTCCCCGTACGAGCTGCGCATCAAGGCCCAGAAGTACGGCATGAAGCAGCCTGTGCCGGGCCAGATACGGCGCCTCGACATCGGGCCAGACAAGGCCGGGTCCAGGTAGCCGCGGGTGCGGACAGATTCTCCCTTCTTCAGGAATTTTTCTTGCCGGCCCTTTTCGGCCGGCCGCCCATCGCGGCATGAACCTTGTTTACGGGCCTTTTCAGGGGTGACAGAGGAATGAGTTTTCGTTTTACCCAGAAGCGCGCTGCGGCGCCCAAGCCCCAGCCAGCCTCGCCGCAGCATCTGTCGGCCCAGCCCGTCTCGGCCGCCGATCTGCCCTCTGCCCTGGACCGCCAGAAAATCGCCGCGCAGAACGCCAACACGCGCAGGGAGGCCGCGCCGGCCCCCGATCCCGCGCCCGCGGCGCCCGTGAACGCGCAGCCCCAGCGCGAGGAGATGCCCGCGGAGCCGGCTCCCGAGAAGCAGCCCTGGTGGGACCGCCTCTTCCCCGGCACGGACTGGCAGATGGTCCGCATCCGCTTTGTGTTCGGCTTTTTCGCGCTGATCTTCGCGGCGCTCTGGGGCCGCGCCTGGTACCTGCACATGGTGGACGGGCCGCGGCTCGCGGAGCTCGCCAGGCGCCAGCACGTGACAGTCGAGCTCGTGGGCGGCAAGCGCGGCAACATTCTCGACCGCGACGGACAGGTGCTGGCCCGCAGCGTCGAGGCGCTCTCCGTCTACGCCAATCCGGGCGAGATCAGGGACGCCCTGAACGCCGCCAACACCCTGGGCCCCATTCTGGGCATCAGCCCGCAGACCATCTACGACAAGATTTCCAGGCCGGGCAGAAAGTTTGTCTGGCTCAGGCGCAAGATCGACGACTACACCGCGTCGGCCGTGCGCAAGGCGCGTCTCCCGGGCATCGGGCTCACCAAGGAGTACGAGCGCGTCTATCCCTTCAAGCACATGGCCGGCCAGCTCCTGGGCTTCGTGGGCAACGAGGACAAGGGGCTGGAGGGGCTGGAGCGCGCTCTTGATGACCGCCTGAACTGCGCTCCGACCCGGCAGATTGTCCAGCGCGACGCAACCGGCCGGCGCTTCTACCTGCGCAGCGAGGGCGAGGAGGACCCGCACGGAGAGGACATACAGCTGACCATCGACGCCCAGGTGCAGTTCTTCGCCGAGGACGCCATCTCGCGCGTCGTGCGCGAGGAGAAGGCCGCCTGGGGCGGCGCCCTGGTGGTGGACGTGCCCACCGGCGAAATCCTCGCCTGGGCGCAGTATCCCTTCTTCAACCCGAACACCTTCCGCAGCTCCACTGCTGCCGTGTACCGCAACCGCCTGGCGCAGGACGCCCTGGAGCCGGGCTCGACCTTCAAGCCACTGGTGCTGGCCTCGGCCATGCAGCAGCGCCTTGTCAGCCGCGACACCATCATCGACTGCGAGAACGGCCGCTGGGAGGCCAAGTTCACGACCCTGCGCGACACGTCCAGACAGGGCAAGATTCCGGTGCACAAGGTCCTGCGCTACTCGTCCAACATCGGCATGGCCAAGATCGGCCTGATGATGGGCAGCAAGACCATGTACGACTATCTGACCGAGCTCGGCTTCGGCGAGGTCACGAGCGTCCCCGTGGCGCAGAGCCGCGGCATCCTGCGCAAGCCCAAGAACTGGACCGAGGTGGACACGATGTCCATCTCCTTCGGCCAGGGCGTGTCGGTCACGGGCCTGCAGATGGCCCAGGCCTATCTGACCCTGCTCAACAACGGCGTGCGCAAGAACCTCGTCCTTGTCAGGGATCAGGCCGCGCCGGCGGAGCCGAAGCAGATCTTCTCCCGCTCCGTGGTGCGGGAGATCCGGCGCATGATGGTCGAGGTCGTGGGCGAGAAGGACGGCACCGGCCGCCGCGCCGCCATCGACGGCGTGGCCGTGGCCGGCAAGACCGGCACGGCCCAGAAGGCGGACCGCCGCTCCGGCGCCTACGGCGCCAAGCGTCTCGCCTCCTTCGTGGGCTTCCTGCCCGCGGACGCCCCGCGCTACCTGATTGTGGTCTTCATCGACGAGCCGCAGAACTCCAAGTACGGCGGCGTCATCGCGGCGCCCGCCTTCAGGGAGATCGCCCAGCGCTCGCTGGCCTACGCCGGCGATCTGGACAGCCAGCACCTGGCAGCCCTCAAGAAGGAGGGGGCAGCGAAGCGCGGCGACGCGAGGGAGCGCGGCTTCAAGATAGCCGGCCTGACCTCGCCCTTCTCGCAGCCGGTCAGGGCGCGACAGGCCCAGGACGTGGCCGTGGTGCGCAAGCCGGCGAGCCACGCCGACGCCATGCGCCTGCCGGGCCATCTGGCCAGGGCCTCGGCCACGGTGCCGGACGTGCAGGGCAAGACGCTGCGCAACGCGGTGGAGCTCTTCGCCAGGGCCGGCATCATGCCCGAGCTCAAGGGCGAGGGCACGCGCGTGGTGCGTCAGACGCCCCCTCCGGGCACGCCGTGGCCCGACACGAAGGACGGCGCGGACGGAGAGGCGAAGAAGGTCGAGTGCATACTCTGGCTTTCGGAGCGCTAGGCCGCGTGCGGCAGGCGCCCCGGGGCGCCGCAAGGACAAATTCTCACACGCCGCGGGCGGACGGGGACCGGCCCCGGCCGGGCCGCGGCCGGCAAATGAACGAGCACAAGCAGGGGGCTTAGGCAAAATGGCGGAAACGACATCCGGCATGACATATGAGAAACTGAGGGACCTGGTCCGGGCCGGACTGGCCGTCACGGGCGATTCCAGACAGGTTGCGCCCGGAGGCGCCTTCGTGGTGGTGCACGGCGCGAGCGAGGACGGCCTGCGCTACGTGCCCGACGCCCTGGCGAAGGGCGCCGCGTATCTCGTGCTGGAGGAGGACTGCGTCGGGCAGTGCGCCGAAGCCGCGAAGGCCGCGGGCGCCGCACTCGTGCGCCATTCCGACACAAGGCTCGCCCTCTCCGAGCTCGCCTCGGACTGCTATCACACCTACGAGACGCCCCTGAAGGTCATCGGCGTGACCGGCACCAACGGCAAGACCACCTGCGCCTCCCTGCTCGAGCGGCTGTTCGAGGCCGCCGGCCACAGGGTCGGCGTCATGGGCACGGTCAACTACCGCTGGCCCGGCCATCTCGAGGCCTCGCCGCTGACCACGCCCGGCCCCATGGACGTGCACCGCATGCTGGCCGAGATGGCGAAGGCCGGCTGCGACATCTGCGTCATGGAGGTCTCCTCCCATTCGCTGGAGCAGAAGCGCGTGCGCCACGTGCCCTTTGCCGGCGCCTGCTTCACCAATCTCACCCAGGACCACCTGGACTTCCATGTGACCATGGAAGCCTATTTCGAGGCCAAGGCCCTGCTCTTCACCGAGACGCCCCTGCCCGGCAAGGCGGTGGCGACCAATGCCGACGATCCCTGGGCCCTGCGCCTGCTGGACATCCGTCCGGATGCCTGGACCTACGGCTTCGGGCCGGCACCCGCCAAGGGCGATCCCATGCGCCACCTGCGGGGCGAGCTGCTCGAGCACGGCACCTCCGGCGTGGGCCTGCGCCTGACCTGCCAGGGCAGGACCTGGGAGCTGCACAGCCCCCTCATCGGCCGCTTCAACGCCGACAACCTGCTCACGGTCATGGCCATGGGGCTTGCCATGGGGATGACCGACTTCCGCGCCCTGGAGGGCTTTGCCGGCGTGCCCGGCCGCCTCGAGCGCGTGGCCAATCCGAAGGGCGTCCATGTCTTCGTGGACTACGCCCACACGCCCGATGCCCTGGTCAATGTCCTGCAGGCTCTGCGGGGAGCCGGCTTCAAGCGCATTGTCACGGTCTTCGGCTGCGGCGGCAACAGGGACAGGAAGAAGCGCCCGCTCATGGGCGAGGCGGTGGCGAAGCTCTCCGACGTGGCCGTGCTGACCTCCGACAATCCGCGCTTCGAGGAGCCGGAGGACATCATCGCCGACGTGATGCCGGGCCTCGCACAGGCGCGCGAGGTGGTGGTGGACGCCGACAGGCGCTCGGCCACCGAGAAGGCCCTGGCCCTGCTCGGGCCCGAGGACTGCCTGCTCATAGCCGGCAAGGGCCACGAGGACTATCAGATAGTGAAGGGCGTCAAGCGCCATTACAGCGATCAGGAGACCGTGCGGGAACTCCTGGGCGCGTAACATTTTGACACGCGGGCGCAGGGCAAAAGACGCGCCCGAAGGGGAAAGGGGCGGCAGACAACATGCAGCTTGACTTGCAAACCATAGCCCGGGCCGTGGGACGGCCCTGTGCGGAGGACGCTTCCGGCGTCCTGATCACGATGGCGGTATCCGACAGCAGGGAGGTGCTCCCGGGCGCCCTCTTTGCGTGCGTGCGCGGCGAGCGCGTGGACGGGCACGACTATGCCGTGCGGGCCTGCGAGGCCGGCGCGCGCGCCGTGCTGGCCGAGCGCGAGCCCGAGGGCCTGGCGGAGCGCTTTCCGGAAGTGCCGGTGCTGATCGTGGACGACACCATCAGGGCTCTGGGACAGATTGCCCGCGCCTGGCGCGACCGCTACACGGGCACGGTCATCGGCCTGACCGGCACGGCCGGCAAGACGACCACCAAGGAATGGCTGTCCGCCGTGCTCGGCATGAGCGGAGAGGTGGCCAGAACCGAGGGCAATCACAACAATCAGCTGGGCCTGCCGCTCAGCATGCTCGCGGCCACGGGCAGGGAGCGCTTCTGGGTCTTCGAGTGCGGCGTGAGCCACCCCGGCGACATGGAGGAGCTCGGCGACATCCTGCACCCCGACCTGGGCATCGTGCTCAATGTGGGCGAGGGCCACACCGAGGGCCTGGGAGAGAAGGGCGTGGCCTGGCACAAGACGCGCCTGTTCACGCGGCTCGCGGACGGGGGCCTTGCCGCCGCCTCGGCGGACTATCCCGACCTTGCGGCCAGAGCTCTCGAGGCCTGCCCCGACACCTTCTTCTTCTCCTGCGGCGCCCCGGCGGCGGATCTGCCCGCGGGCCAGCCGGCCTGCAGGGTGGCGCCCGCGCCCGAAGCGGGGGAGAACGCCTTTGCCGTCTCCTTCAGCCTTCCCGACCGTCATGACAGCCTGACCGTCTCCCTGCCCATGGGCGGACCTGCCGCGGCCGAGAACCTGGCCTGCATCGCCCTGGTCTGCGCCCTGCTGCACACGGACACGGGCCATATCGGGGAGGGGCTCAGGCGCGCCGTCGTGCCGGGCCACCGCTACCGCCGCGTCGAAATCGGCGGCTCGCTCGTGATCGACGACTGCTACAACGCCAACCCCCTGTCCATGTCCCGCATGCTCGAGGCTGCGGCCGGCGAGGCCGGACGCCGCGGCAGCGCCTTTGCCTGCGTGCTCGGCGAGATGGGCGAGCTGGGCCAGGTGTCGGAGGAGGCGCACAGGCGCCTCGGCGAACAGCTCAGGGCGCTTGCGCCCGTCTTCTGCGCCTGGAAGGGCGGCCATGCCGAGGATGTGGCCGCCGGACTCGGGGAGGAGACCCCCTTCTTCACCTTCGCGGACGACGCCGAACTCGAGGGTGTTGTTTCCGCCCTGGCGCCGGCCATCGGCGAGGACCTGACCGTCCTCGTCAAGGGCTCGCGCTCCAACAGGCTCGAGACGGCCGTCGCCGCCCTCGGGAACGTTCTGAAACAGGCCTGCGCCGGCAGCGCCGAAGACGGCGGCGCCAGCGCCGCGAAGCCGCGCTCCGGGGAGGGCCGCTGATGTTTTACGAATTTCTGGTGCCCCTCGCCGGGGACTACAACGTCTTCAACGTCTTCCGCTACATCACCTTCCGCTCCATGGGCGCGCTCATCACGGCCATGGTCATCATGGTGGTGATGGGCCCGCGCTTCATCGCCTTCCTGCACAACATCAAGTGCGGGCAGTACATCCTCTCGGACGTCAAGGCGCACGCGGCCAAGGCCGGCACTCCGACCATGGGCGGCCTGATGATCCTGCTGAGCCTCGTGCTGACCCTGCTCCTGTGGGCCGACCTCTCGAACAAGTATGTCTGGGAGGTGCTCCTGGTCTTTGTCGGCTACGGCCTGGTCGGCTTCTGGGACGACATCACCAAGCTGCGCCATCACGAGAACAAGGGCATCTCGCCCAGGGCCAAGATGGCGGGCCTTCTGGTCATCTCCTTCGCGGCCATGAGCCTGCTCTACTTCGACCCGAGCTACTCGACGAAGCTGGCCATTCCCTTCGCCAAGAACGTGACCCTGGACCTCGGGCTGCTCTACCTGCCCTTCGGCATGCTGATCATGGTCTCCTCGGCCAACGCCGTGAACCTGACCGACGGCCTGGACGGCCTGGCCATAGGCCCGACCATCATCGCCGGCATGGTCTTCGCCATCTTCATCTACATCACCGGCAACAGCCGCCTCACCGAATACCTCTACCTGCCCTACATTCCGGGCGTGGGCGAGGTCACCGTCTTCTGCGCGGCCCTGGTGGGCGCGGGCCTGGGCTTTCTGTGGTTCAACGCCTATCCGGCCCAGGTCTTCATGGGCGACGTGGGCTCCCTGAGCCTCGGCGGCACCCTGGGCTTCCTCGCGCTGCTCTGCCGCCAGGAACTGCTCCTGGCCGTGGTGGGCGGCCTCTTCGTGGTCGAGACCCTCTCGGTCATCGTGCAGGTGAGCTACTTCCGCTGGACCGGCGGCAAGCGCTTCTTCCGCATGGCGCCGCTGCACCATCACTTCGAGCTCAAGGGCGTGCCGGAATCCAAGATCATCATCCGCTTCTGGATCACGTCCATCATTCTCGGCCTGGTGGCCCTGTCCACCATCAAGCTGCGCTGAGCGCGGCCGGGCCGTCCCTCTTTCCCCCTTCTGGAAGGAACAAGCAATGTCCATCATGCCTATCAGTCCCTTTTCCCCGTTTCCCGCGCCTTCTGACCAGGGCCGGGATGACAGACCGGCGCACGCCCTTCTCCCGGGCACGGATGACAGGGTCGTCGTGGTCGGATCGGGACGTTCGGGCAGGGCCGCCTGCCGGCTCCTGGCACGCCGGGGCTGCGAGGTGCGTCTGCTGGAGGCGAAGGCCGAAAGCGTCACCCCGCAGCTCCGCGAGGAGCTGGAGGCCCTCGGCGTGACCATCGAAACCGGCCCGCACAGGCCGGAGCAGTTTGCCGGAGCCGCCTTCGTGGTGCCGAGCCCCGGCGCGCCCTTGGAAAGCATCCTCTCGGCCATGGGCAGGGACAGGGACTTCCCCCTGGAGTCGGCCGAAGGCCCCTGCATCCTAGCCGAGACCGAGCTCGCCTGGCGCTGTCTTGACGGTGAAAAGGTGATTGCGGTCACCGGCACCAGCGGCAAGACCACCACCGTGCACCTCATCACCGCCATGCTGAAGGAGGCCGGCAGAACCGTCTTCCTCGGCGGCAACGTGGGCACGCCGCTTTCCGAGTACATTCTCTCCGGGGAGAAGGCCGACGCGGTGGTGCTGGAGATTTCCAGCTTCCAGCTGCAGACCTGCCTGCGCCTGCACCCGGACGTGGCCGTGCTGATGAACATCTCGCCCAATCACCTGGACTACCACAGGGACATGGACGAGTATGTGGCCGCCAAGATGCGCCTGTTCGCCTGCATGACAAAGGACGACCTGGCCCTGGTGCCGGAGGAGTGGCTGGATGTCTATCACGCGGCCGGCTTCGCCGCCCCGACCCTGAGTCCCGCCGCCTGCGGGCGCTTCCCGAAGACGAGGCTCTTCGGGGCGCACAATGCCCTGAACGCCGAAATCGCCTGGCAGGCCGTGCGCCGCTTCGGCGTGAGCGAGGAGGCCGCGGCCAGGGCCGTGGCCGGCTTCGCGCCCCTGCCGCACAGGCTGGAGTATGTGGCGGAGAAGGGCGGGGTGCTCTATCTGAACGATTCCAAGTGCACCACCGTCTCCTCGCTGGAGACGGCCCTGAAGGCCATGGACAGGCCGGTGCTGCTGCTCTGCGGCGGTCGCTGGAAGGGCGGCGATCTCGAGGCCCTGATTCCCCTGGTGCGCGAGAAGGTGCGCCTTGTCGCGGGCTTCGGCGAGTCCGAGGAGGTCTTCACGCCGGCCTGGAAGGACGTCGTCCCCATGCGCTGGTTCCCCGAGCTCGAGTCCGCCATGCGCTGGCTGCACGGAGAGGCCAGGGAGGGCGACGTCATGCTGCTCTCGCCGGCCACGGCCAGCTTTGACCTGTACAGGGGCATGGCCTTCCGCGGCCAGCACTTCAAGGACATTGTGGGGACGTTTCAGTGAGTTTCTGGAGAAGAAAGCCGAAACCCGCGCCGGCGCCCGAACCGGAGGCCGCGAACGGCCGGCAGGAGCCCGCTCCCGGGCACGCCGGCAATTCCTACATCCATGATCCGGCCCAGGAGGCAGCGGCGGCGCCGGCCGAGCCCCGGGCGGAGGCGGCCGAGCCCGTCCAGAACACGCGCATCGGGCAGCCCGCCGCCGAGGAGCCCGCGCCGGCACGCCAGGAGAGCCAGGGCATAGACTGGCCGCTCTTCGTGCTCATGGCCATGCTCCTGCTCATCGGACTGGTCATGGTCTTCTCCTCGAGCAGCATCGCCGCCGAGAAGTTCATGGGCGACAAGTACTACTTCTTCAAGCGCCAGCTCGTCTTCGCCTCGGTGGGCCTGTGCTGCCTCGCCGCGGCCATGCTGGTGCCGAGGCGCGTGCTCTACAGGATGCACTACGTCCTGCTGGCCATGGCCCTGGGCCTGCTCCTGCTGACACTCTCGCCGCTCGCGCCGTCCATCAACGGCGCGCACCGCTGGATACGGCTGGGACCGGTGAACATCCAGCCCATGGAGTTCGTGAAGCTCGCCCTGGCCCTCTATCTGGCCTACTACATGAGCACCAAGCACGAGCTGGTGAAGACCTTCAGCCGCGGCGTCCTGCCGCCCTTTCTGGTGACCTTCGTCTTCTGCGGCCTGCTGCTCCTGCAGCCGGACTTCGGCAGCGCCGTGGTGCTCGCCATGCTGCTCTTCTTCATGTGCATAGCCGGCGGCACGCGCTTCATCTATCTCATCATCTCCTTTTTCATGGCCATCGGCGGCGCCGCCGCTCTGGCCATTCTCGAGCCCTACCGCATGCGCCGCCTGATGGCCTTCCTCGATCCCTTCGAGGACAAGGCCAACACCGGCTACCAACTGGTGCAGTCCCTGCTGGCCATCGGCTCGGGCTCCTTCTTCGGCGTCGGCATCGGCGCCAGCCGCCAGAAGCTGCTCTATCTGCCGGAAGCCCACAACGACTTCATCATGGCCGTGCTGGCCGAGGAGCTGGGCCTGGTGGGCGTGACCGCGGTCATGCTCCTCTTCGTGCTCTTCTTCTGGCGCTGCTACCTGATCATCAAGGGCCAGGAGGATCTCAGGGCCCGCTACACGGCCTTCGCGCTGACCATCATCATCTGCCTCGGCGTCTCCATGAACCTGGCCGTGGTGATGGGGGCGGCGCCGCCCAAGGGTGTGCCCATGCCGCTTTTGAGCTACGGCGGCTCCAATCTGGTGGCCACCATGACCTGCGTGGGCCTGCTGCTCAACTTTTCGCGCACCGCGAAGATGCCTTCCGCGCCGGAGGATGCCGATCCCCCGCCGGAAGACTGACGCGCGAAGCGCCCGGAGGCTGCCGGTCCGCTCCCGCCTCGGGGCCGGACCGGTGCAAAAGGCGCATCGCCGCGCCTCCCTGTCCCTGTCCCTTTCCATTTC
>JAUNSE010000500.1 GCA_030539415.1 Desulfovibrionaceae bacterium | reverse complement strand
CCTTCCCTGGCGCCGTCGCCGATGAAGCTCGTCTCGACGCGGCCGTCGCCGTACTGGAAGTGGGTGGCGAAGGGGGAGGCGTCGTTGAGGTTGGCGTGCTGCTCCTCGCAGGCCACGCTGGCCGAGACCTTCTGCTCGATTTCGGTCAGGGGGATTTCCTCCTCCTGCACCTCGGCGGGAACTTCCTGTCCGGTCATGGCCGTCTCGACGGCGGGCGCGGGCTGCGCCGCGCTCTCGGTCTGGGCATGCTCGGCGGCGGGGGCGGGGGCGGGCTGAGCCGCGGCTCTCGGCGCCGGCTTGGGCGCGGTGTGGTTCATCTGCTGGATGAGCGAGGAGAAGGAGCCCATGACAGCCTTGTCGGACTGCGCGTCGGATTTGTCCTCCCTCGCGGTGCGGGGGGCGGTTTTGGACGTTCTGGGCTTTTCGATCTTTCTGGCCGGCGCCTCGGCCGCCTTTCTGGCCGGGGCCTCGACGGCTTCGGCAGCGGGAGCGGCGGTCTTCGCGGCGGCGGGAGCTTCGGCAGGGGCCGGTTCGGGAGCGGCTTCGGCCGCGGGCTGCGCGGCCTCGACGGGCTGAGCGGCAGGCTCGGCGGCTTCGGCAGCGGGAGCGGCGGTCTGCGCGGCGGCAGGCGCCTCGGCAGCGGGAGCGGCGGTCTGCACGGCGGCAGGAGCTTCGGCAGGGGCCGGTTCGGGAGCGGCTTCGGCCGCGGGCTGAGCGGCCTCGACAGGCTGCGCGGCAGGCTCGGCGGCTTCGGGAGCGGCGGGAGCCTCTTCGGGCGCTGCGGCCGCGGCTTCCCCGGCGTCAGACGCTTCGACCGGAATGACCTCGCTCTCCCTGGAAAGCGGGCGGTAGTCCCTGCTCAGAGACTGCACATAATATTCCTCGGGCAGCACGTTCTCCCGCAGCATCTCCTCGACATCGGCCGCGGTGGGAGCGGGCTGCGCGGCAGGCTCCTCGCCCGCGCCGGACGGCAGCGTCTTGCCCTGCACGGCAGCCTCCGGCGCCTCGGCCGTCTTCTTTGCTTTCGACTTTGCGGCGCGCGGTTTGGCGGGCGCCTCTTCATCCGCTTTTTTAACTGTCTTCTTCTTGGGGGCGGCTGTATCGGGAGCTTCCGCAGCCTCTTCGGCCGCGGTCGTCTTGCGGCGTGATTTGCTTGTCTTCGCGGGCTTCTCGGCTTCGGCCGCAGCCTCGGCGCCCTGCGCGGCTTCGCCTTCCTGCTGCGGATCGACAGCCAGCAGCCCCGCCGCCGGGGGCGTCTTCTTTCTGGTGACACGCGCTTTGGTCGTTTTGACCTGGGCGTCATCAGCCGAAGCCGTATCCAGAGCTTTATCCTTCTTTAATGTCATATTTTTCCCTTCTTACTGTGTTTGCACTGCAAACATGTCCACGGTGAGCCGGAATCCGGTTGAACCGCCATGCATCCGTCAATGGTGATCACGGGGAAATGTGCAGGAGGTTCAGTAGAAATGTGAATTGAAATATCTTGCTGCAAAGGGTTTTGAATGAGTGGCAGGTTTGCAGTCTGTTCTGTCCGCCAGGGGACATCTGGCGGCCGTTCCGGCCGCGGGTGCACAAATGCTCAGGTTCAAGAAACAATCCTTGGGGCGCCCCGTGCGGCAGCCTGATGCAGGATTTCTGTCCGCCCGGACAATGCGGGTGAACATGTCCGTGCCGCAGTGCCCGCCGGGCACCGAAAAAGCGGCAAGGAGCACGTCTTTTCAGATGGATGTGAAAGAGCCGTCCGGCCCCGGTCCCCCGTGCACCCTTCCATTGCGCGAAGGGGCGGGCGCCGCGGCGGATTGAAAACATGGCCGCTGGGCAGAAGCCTGCGGGAGTTGCGGACTGCCCTCCGTCGCGCACAGCGCACTTCACCGGCATTCCGGCCGGACTGCGTGCCGCAGGCCGGAAGGAAAAGGCAGAAACCGCAGTTCAGCAGCCGCAGAAGGTCCCCCTGTCCGGGAGAAAACCGGCCGTTGTTTCCAAAGAAACTCGCGAAGAACAGATGGCGATGCCTTGAGCGTGCAGTGGCGCATCCCGCGGAAAGGGGAACGTGCGCATGAACGCGTATGTCTGGCA
>JAUNSE010000499.1 GCA_030539415.1 Desulfovibrionaceae bacterium | reverse complement strand
TGGGCAAAATTTGTGTGATCGCGAGTCTATCCAACTCGTGTCCACACGCTCTAGTTGTTCTAATAAATTTCCATATTTTGTCAATTATGTTGCGTCTTTTTCCCTATCCGGGCGGAAGGCGCCCCGGCACCGTCTTCATGCTTGCGGGAGCGGCCGTTTTCTGCCACAATTCCAGACGTGATCCGGCGCGCCGGAACACATTTCCCCTCTGTTCCCGCCCATGCCGGCAGTTCCGCATCCGCTCTTCTGAACAGCCGCTCCTTCGTCTCCCCCTTCCGGCCTCCACGGCCCGCTTTCCTTCCCCCTTTCTCTTTC
Source organism: Desulfovibrionaceae bacterium (assembly GCA_030539415.1). Taxonomy (GTDB): domain Bacteria; phylum Desulfobacterota; class Desulfovibrionia; order Desulfovibrionales; family Desulfovibrionaceae; genus Desulfovibrio. The sequence continues at coordinate 1,762 of JAUNSE010000499.1, read as the reverse complement.
TTCTTCCGCATCCCGTCAGATTCCGCGGCATCGCTCCGCGGCTGTTTCCATTTGCAGACCAAAAACATGCGGCCTGCCGCCGAACGCATTGCGCAGAATTTGTTTGACAGCGGCCGCATTCCCTGTGATATTTCTGAAAATCTCACCCTGCAGAGCGCGGCCACCAGGGCCGCCGGACGCCGTCAGGCGGCGGGGTGAATCCGGCGCGCGCTTCTTTCGGACGCGTGCAGCACATGCATTCTGGAGGGAATGAACATGAAACGTGCCTTGCTCGGGGTCGCCGCGGCCCTTGTCACCCTGTCTCTGGCAGCGCCTGTCCAGGCTGCCGACACCATCAAAATCGGCATCGGCGGCGCCCATTCCGGCGATCTGGCCTCCTACGGCGTTCCCTCGCTGAACGCCGCCAAGATTGTCACCGCCAAGGTCAACGCCGCGGGCGGTCTGCTGGGCAAGCAGATCGAGCTTGTGGTCGGCGACGATCAGTGCAAGCCCGAACTCGGCACCAACGTGGCCACCAAGCTCATCAGCGACGAGGTCGCCGTTGTCATGGGCCACATCTGCTCCGGCGCCACCAAGGCCTCCATGGCCCTGTACAACGAGGCGCACATCATTTCCATGTCTCCTTCCGCGACCACGCCCGGCCTGACCGCCGGCGGCGCCAACCCCATGTTCTTCCGCACCATCGCCAAGGACGATGCCCAGGCCCAGCTGACCAGCTCCTTCATGCTGAAAGAACTCAAGGTCAAGAAGGTCGCCTACCTGCATGACAACGGCGACTATGGCAAGGGCTTTGCCGACATGAACCGCGAGAAGCTCGAGGCTGCCGGCGTCGAGACCGTGCTCTTCGAAGCCATCACCCCCGACGCTGTCGACTTCAGCCCCATCGTGCGCAAGCTGCGCCGCGCCAAGGCCGACATCATCGTCTTCGGCGGCTACCAGCCCACCGCATCCAAGCTCCTGCAGCAGATGCGCCGCGACCGCGTCATGACGCCCGTCATCGGTCCCGACGGCCTCAAGGACGACGCCTTCATCAAGATGGCCGGCAAGGCCGCCGAGGGCGTGTACTGCTCCTATCCCAAGGACACCGCCTCCCTGCCCATCTATCAGGAAGCGCGTCAGGGCCACATTGACATGTTCAAGACCGAGCCCGGCTCCTTCTACTACAACGCCTATTCCGCCATGCTCTGCCTTGTGAACGCCATCAAGGAAGCCGGCTCCACCGACACCGACAAGCTGATCGAAGTGCTGCGCACCAAGCGCGTCGACACTCCGCTCGGCTCCATTGTCTTCAACAAGGATGGTGATGCCGCCGGCCTCGCCCTTTCCGTCTACGTGATCAAGGACGGCAAGTTCCAGGAAACCAACTACAACATCACCCTTGACTAATTGCCGGGGGGCGGCGGCCGAGGCTGCCGCCCCTTTCCCGAGGGGGGCGCGGGAAGCCATGGACTTTCAGTATTTTATAGAACTCTTCTTCGGAGGCCTGACAAGAGGCAGCATCTATGCGCTGATCGCGCTCGGATACACCCTTGTGTACGGCATTATCGGGCTCATCAACTTCGCCCATGGCGAAATCTACATGGTCGGCGCCTTCACGGCCCTGCTGGTCGCGACCCTGCTTGGCTATCTGGGCTTCCCCGAGGGCGGAATCCTCATCGTCGCCGCCCTGGTCGCCATCGTCTGTACATCGGCCTACGGCTTCACCATCGAGAAGATCGCCTACAAGCCCCTGCGCACTGCGCCGCGCATGTCGGTCATGATC
>JAUNSE010000498.1 GCA_030539415.1 Desulfovibrionaceae bacterium | reverse complement strand
TTTCAGTGTGAACAAATTGAAATCATCATAGTCAAGCGTATAATTTTTCCCGTATCGCGTCAGAAAATTCCTGCTCGCGACAAAAGACAAGCCTTCGCTTGTGCAGCAGACATCGCCCTCGCAGGGCCCAGCTTCGACACTCGGACCGAGTATCGTGTTGCTGTTTCAGATGATATCCCCCACGCAGACGGCGCCAAGGCGTATGCAGGTCCCTGATTTTTCCTGCAGAAGACGCTGAAGCTCCGCTCTGGCTTCCGGGCTGGTGTGCACTGTGAACATTTTTCCCGCCGGCAGGACGCGCGCCTTTTCGGGGGATGACACGCCCGTCCTCTTTTGATGGTCAGTGTGGCCATTTTTGCACATTTCGAAAAAACCTGTCAAGGGCATTTTCTCGCATTGCCCAGCCTTTTCCGGCACTTGGCGGCTTTCTGCCTGGCGGGCTCGCGCTCCAAGCCCCTGCCATGCCGCGCCAAATCGACAGGAGTCACTTCCCGGGGAAAATCTTTCGGATAAAACACAGATGCCGCAGGCAGGCCGGATCGATGTCCGCTCTCGACGGCATCGCCAGGACCTCCGTCGCGGGACGGAGGTCCTGGGATGCGCCTCCGCAGGACACTGTCCCCGGCCTGCCCCCAGGTCCATGAGACAGGGAGAGCAGTCAGCAGACGCCTGCCCTGGCTGGCAGACATCACCAGGTCCGGGAGACAGGGAGAGCAGACGCAGGACCGAGGCGCACGGGAGCGGGATTGACTCCTGGAGGCGGGAAGAGCAGACCGGGCCGGTCTCGCCGGCACAGGCCGTGGCACAGGGAGATTCGGCGCTTTCCCCGGTGCCGGTGCCCTTGCCGCGGACGCAATGGGGCACGCGGGGCGCAGACGAGCCTCCTCCCGGCCTCCGGGCGGCTCTGGCAGGGCTTTTTGCGGACAGCAGCCGCGTTCCGCTGCCGGAGCGTCGGAAATCCCCCACTCTCTTCATGCGCCTCTCCCGGAAATCCGCATGTCATCTGTTGAAAAAAAGTTTCCATGTTTCCGAGAATATTTTTCTCTTGAGTAATAATTTCACATTATTTCATAGTATTATCTTTCGTTTTTGTAACAAATTTTTTCATAAAAAGCTGTTTTCGGTTGTTAAGCACAAGTCGAAACAAAAATGGGAATTAGCACTGCAGAACGCGAAATTTCTCCGCAAAGCCATGAATTGACGGTCAAACCCGTTTTCCTGGACTTTCAAAAAAAGCACTAAAAGGAATCATCAGGTAAATTCAACGCTTTCTCTGTCCGATCTTGCCAAATTTATGTGCATCGGCTATCAGTATCACGCAGCCGGTGATCGACAGTCATCCGACTTCACGCTCAGACACATATCTTGCATGACACGAGATCCTTATTTGTAACATTTTGCAGAAGACAGATTTTCATATTTGATCCATTGCCGGCCGCATGCGGCTATGCGCTGTCTGCGGCAGGACATTGTGCATCCCCCTTGCAGCCGCAAGGCCTCCATCGGCCCTGCGCCGCCCCTGACGGTCGGGGCTTCGCGGCCGTCTGACCCCTGTCATCATACCCTTCGCCGCGCCCGACGGCCCGGACCGTCCGGTTGCACCATTTATGCGCAGACCGCCCGACCTGCATCGCGGTCCTGGCGCTCACGCTCCCTCCAGGCACGGCTGCTCCCGCTCCCGGCCCGGACAGCGGTTTCCGGCAACTTCTTCGGAGACAGGGTGCCGCGCGTTCGGACACCGCCATCCGGAGAATCCGCATGGGACGGTGCCGGGCCGCCCGCAGAAAAAACGTCTGCCGCGCCACAGAGCTTCGGCAGAACGACTCTCCCGCCGCACGCCTTTGCCGGCAGACGCAGACATCTGACCGTGCCCCCGCGGACGGGAGCCCTTGAATCCGGCCGCAACCGCCTCACGCGGCAGCGGCCAGGGACGCCATCGGCGGGGCTGATTCCGCCTCGGGCCTGGCAGGAGAGACGGGAGCCTCCTGCACGAACAGATCCGCAATGTTTGGGGCGGACATGCGCCTTTCGCCGTCTGGACCGGCAGGCAGGTCAAAAGCCATGCCGGCATGTCTGCC
>JAUNSE010000497.1 GCA_030539415.1 Desulfovibrionaceae bacterium | reverse complement strand
CCTGTCCAGATCTCTTACGGATTGCACGAGAGTCTGGGCGTTGGCGTCTGCCAGAAAGGCAGTTTCTTTCTCCTTCTTCCAGACTGGAAGAAGGGCAGACAGCTTCTTTAAGCCAAGCCGTTTGCCTGTAGATTCATAGGTCTCCTTTTCAAGCTCAAGCGCCTTGTTCCAGACGAAACGGCAGCAGCCGGCGAACTGGCGCATCTGGTGTTCCTGTTCGCAGGTCGGCTGCAACTGGAATTTGAAGGCCTGGTATTTTTTCATGACTGCGAGTCCCAACATGGAAAGCGGAAAGACAAAAACGGCGTCGCCTGTCTCCCCGGCCTGAAGGCAGAACTTTTACGCGACTGCCGGCAGGAGCATCAGAGTTCCACGGCAGGCACTTTGTCCGACCTGCCCCAGGCCGCACGGGACCGTTTGATCGTTTCGGCATGTCTTCCCCCGAAAGGTCGCATGACGCGGCTCCTCGGAGAGATGCTGTGGTGTCCGGCTACTTGTCTCTATCCTCCTCGTCCGGGATGGCGCCGAGCATGGGCAGGATGGCGGCGGGGAGAGCGGGAGTGTAGGGACGACCGGGGCAGTCGAGGGGAAAAGTGAAGTATTGCAAGAAGTTCTCCCGGGGGTAAAAATTGATTTTATCGAGGACTGTTCCTCTCTTCCGGCTGCTGTATATATTGTTTTAATTTATATTGTCAATGATGTTTGTATAGACTGGCCAGATTTTCGGGCACAGTCACTCCTTTCTTCTGCCGCCGCCGCGGCCGCCCGCAGGGCGCGGCAGAAAAGAGAAAAGGCCCGCCTTCAGGAAGACGGGCCTGTCCGGCAGTTCCGCTGCGCTTTTCTGCACTCTGCATCCTGGCGCGTTCTGCCGCTTTATTATCTCAACTATATGAAATTATGTGCTTTATTTATACATGCGCCATGCTGTTTTTGTCTGCACTGACACTTTTCGGGGTTCTGCGTTCCGGCGGAATCGGGGCATGCGGCGGCGTCACGGGGTGTCCTCTCCTGCGCGCCCTGCAGCCGGCATGGGAGGCGGGGCCATGTCCCATTGCGCGGCCGTTCTGCCATGCTGCGTTCCTGTCAAATAAAATTACTAATCTTGTGAGTCTATTTTGGTAAGAAGAGCAGAATTTTCTCTCTCAGCCAGGCGCTGGTCGACTTGCCTTCCGCGTCGGCCAGGGCATTCACCTTCACAAGCTCTTCGGGGGTGAGGCGGATGTACGTCCTCGCGGCCTTGAGCTCCCGTGTGATGCCGAGGGCCCGGCGGGCCATCTCCACATCGTCGCGGCGGCACCCGCGCTCGCGCATGATCGCCGTATCGGATTTGGACCAGTCCACCGCCTTCCACAGTTTGATATCCACCTTGTCCGGCCCGGTCACCATGCGCCGGCGGTGCTGATAGACGGCGACCAGACTGCACCCGAGTTCCTCGGCGATCTCCTTGGCCGGCTTCGACCAGTCAACTGCGGCCCACTGCTCCTTGGTCGGCATAACGTGTCCTCCTGCAGAGCCTTTCTAAAGTTCGGCAGGGCTTTTTGCAAGGCATACGCCGGCCCGGTGAAAGCCGTCCGCCTGACGGTCCGGGTGTATTCTGCCCCCTCACGATGTACTTGCGGCGTCTGCCGGCGCTGCAGATGCTTCAGGTGCCGTCAGGTGCGGCGCCCTCCACGTCAGGGACACAAAGTTTTGGACAATGCCAGCGCGGCTGTCCCACGAACCGAAAGAAACTGCGGGGCAGTTCATTATGGTTGCCAGGCTGTTTCGCCGCAAGCGGCGGCGGTGCGCCGAACAGCATCATTCGCCGCTCTGCGGATCTCAACGAGCACTAGCTTGACTAACAGAAAAGCAAAAGCGGTGTCACTTATAAAAAGCGCTTTGTCTGCGACAAGACCCGGGTGAAGCGGTCTTTCGCTCTGCTCCGCAGCTCTCCTGCCATCTGCCGTTGTGTCTGGCAGGTCTTGACGTTTCGATGTCCTCAAGGATAGAGATCACCTTGCAACAGTCATCTTCCGGCTTTTTACCGGAATGCTTTTTGCGCAGCATTCAGGTCAGCCATGCTGTTTCCCTGATGGCAGATCCCTGAATGCACCTGT